>CAXBEC010000026.1:0-12958 GCA_963974145.1 uncultured Alphaproteobacteria bacterium
ATGCTGTATGCGAAGGAAGTCCCGCCCTATGGCGGGGATACGCTGTTCGCCAATGCGGCCCTGGCCTATGACAATCTGTCCGACGGCATGAAGGCGATGCTGGCCGGGCTGAAGACGCGCAACCAGTACAACAAGAAGAAGCCCCGCGCCGCCGCGATGAAGGTCGAGGCCGTGGAGGAGGAAGCGCCGCAGGCGATTCACCCGCTGGTCCGCGTGCACCGGGAAACCGGGCGCAACGTCATCTATATCAGCTATGACGGCATCACGCGGAACATCGTCGGCATGACCGAGGAGGAAAGCCGGCCCCTGCTGGACTATCTGCGCCACCACGTCGCGCGCCCGGAACATACCTGCCGCTTCCGCTGGCGGGAGGGGACGCTGGGCCTGTGGGACAATCGCAGCGTCCAGCACCTGGCAATCAACGACTATCACGGCCACCGCCGGGTCATGCACCGGATCACCGCGGGCCCCGAAGCGTCGCACTGAAAGGCCCCGGATGCCCGATTCCATTTACCGTGATTTCGATGGGGCGCAGCTTGAGTGGCAATACAGCCCGCGCGCGCATACGCCGGACCATGACGCGGCCATCGCCGAGGGGCTGGCGCATAGCACGGCCTACAGGGAAACCGCCCGCAATGCGCGCTACGACATCGCCTATGGCGCCAGCGCGAGCGAAACGCTCGACCTCTTCCTGCCGGACGATCCGCGGGGCGCGCCGGTCGAACTGTACATCCATGGCGGTTTCTGGCGCTCCCGGGACAAGAAGGATTTCAGTCATCTGGCCGCGCCGCTTGTCGACGCCGGCGGGATCTCGGCAATTGCCAATTACGACCTCTGCCCTTCGGTGACGCTGGACGAGATCGTGCGCCAGATGCGGGCCTGTATCGCCTGGCTGCACCGGAACATTGCCGGATATGGCGGCGACCCCGCGCGGATCCATGTATGCGGCCATTCCGCCGGCGGGCATCTGACCGCCATGATGCTGGCGACCGACTGGCCGGATTTCGATCCGGCCCTGCCGGCCGATACCGTCAAGAGCGCGATACCGGTCAGCGGCGTTTTCGACCTGGAGCCGATCCTCAACACCTCGGTACAGGATGACGTGCGGCTCGACGCGGAATCCGCCCGCCGCAACAGCCCCGCCCTGTTACCGGCTGCCGCCGGCCCCCGGGTCGCGGTCGCGGTCGGCGCGGATGAAAGCGAAGAATTCCGCCGCCAGTCGCGGGACTATGCCGAATCGCTGCGCAGGCAGGGCCTGGAGGCCGAATGTTTTGAGATGCCGGCGCGCAACCATTTCAATATCATGACCGATTCGGCTAGGCCCGGCGACCGGCTGGGCGAAACCCGGCTGCGGCTGATGGGGCTTCGCTGAGGCGGCTCAGGCGGCGATTGTGCCGATCGTCCCGATCGAATCCGGCAGGATGAGCTTTGCGCCGGTTGCCGCCACGACCTCGTCCACCGTGAAACCGGGCGCCACTTCCTCCAGCACATAGCCTTCCGGCGTGACCGCGACGACCGCCATATCGGTGAATATCTTGGTGACGCAGCGCTGCGTCGTCAGCGGATAGGTCAGGGTTTCGACGATCTTCGGCTCGCCGCCCTTGTCCGTATGGGTCATGGTCGCGAAGACCTGTTTCGCGCCGACGGCGATATCCATGGCGCCGCCGACATTGCCGCGCGTCGCCCCCGGCAGGCGCCAGTTCGCAAGGTCGCCATTGGCCGCCACCTGGAAGGCGCCGAGCACGGCGGCATCCAGCCGTCCACCCCGCGCCACGGCGAAGGAATCGGCATGATGGACGAAGGCGCCCCCCTTGATCAGCGTCACCGGCCCCTTGCCCGCGCTCATCAGGTCCGGGTCGATATCCTCCTCGCGCGTCGGCTTCGGCCCCATGCCGATGATGCCGTTCTCGCTGTGGAAAATCACGTCGCGGCCTTCGGGAATGTAATTGACCACCAGCGTCGGAATGCCGATGCCGAGGTTAACCAGCCAGCCATCCTGCAGTTCAGCGGCGACGCGGCAGGCCATCTGCTCGCGGGTCAGGAGATTCGGGTTCTTCATGATGCGGGTTTCCCAATCGTGCCGGGCGTATAGGGACCGGCAATATAGTAGCAATCGACGAAGACACCGGGCGTCACCACGGTGTCGGGATCCATCGCGCCGAGGGGCACTTCCTCCGTCGCCTCGACGATGGTGCAATCCGCCGCCATCGCCATCAGCGGATTGAAGTTCCGCGCCGCCATCCGGTAGGTCAGGTTGCCGCGCGGATCGACCTGCTTCGCCTTGACTAGCGCGAAATCGGCGTGCAGCGGCCGTTCGACGACATATTCCCGCCCGTCGATTTCCATCACCGGTTTGCCTTCCGCCAGACCGGTGCCCAGCCCTGTCGGCGTCAGGACCCCGCCGAGCCCCGCCCCCGCCGCGCGCAGCCGTTCGGCCAGCGTGCCCTGCGGCACGATTTCCAGATCGATCTTCCCCTTGTCGTGCAGGTCGGTAAACACGAAGGAATCCTTCGAGGTGGAGAAAGTGCAGATCATCTTGGCGACGCAGCCTTCCTCGATCAGCCGCGCGACGCCTATTCGTCCGTTACCGGCATTGTTGTTGACCAGGGTCAGGCCGCGCAGCCCGCGGCCGCACAAGCCTTCGATCAGGACTTCGGGAACGCCGCCGAAGCCGAAGCCGGCGACCAGTATCGTCGATCCGTCGGTCACGCGGTCCAGCGCCGCGTCCAGCGTGTCAGCTTTCTTGTTCTTCATCTTTTGTGAATTCGCCATTCATCGCGCCGCCCGAAATGGCGACCGGCCTGACGTTAGCGCAGCCTTCCGGGCGGGGCAAATCGCCCGGGTCAGACGCGCTTTTCGTAATGGCTTTCAATGTAATCATCGACCAGCACCTTGAACTGGTCGGCGATATCCGCGCCGCGCAGGGTCACCGCCTTCTTGCCGTCGATGAAGACCGGCGCCGCCGGTTCCTCGCCGGTGCCGGGCAGGCTGATGCCGATATCGGCATGCTTGCTTTCACCGGGGCCGTTCACAATACAGCCCATCACGGCGAGATTCAGGTTTTCCACACCATTATACTGCTTGCGCCATTCCGGCATCTGGTCGCGGACATAGCCCTGGATGCGTTCCGCCAGATGCTGGAACACCGTGCTGGTGGTGCGGCCGCAGCCGGGACAGGCCGTCACCTGCGGCACGAAGGAGCGGAAGCCCATGGTCTGCAGGATTTCCTGGCCGACGACGACTTCGCGCGTACGGTCGCCGCCCGGTTCCGGGGTCAGCGAGATGCGAATCGTGTCGCCGATGCCTTCCTGCAGCAGCACGGCCAGCGCGGCGGTGGAGGCGACGATACCTTTTGAGCCCATGCCGGCCTCGGTCAGCCCCAGATGCAGCGCGTAATCGCCGCGATCCGCCAGCATCCGGTAGACCGCGATGAGGCTCTGCACCTCGCTGACCTTGCAGGACAGGATGATTTTGTCGCGGCCCATGCCCAGTTCCTCGGCCCGTTTCGCGCTTTCGATCGCGGACACGACAAGGGCTTCATGGGTGATTTCCGCCGCGGGCTTCGGATTGGCGGATTTCGCGTTCTCATCCATCATGCGGGTCGCCAGGTCCTGGTCCAGGCTGCCCCAGTTCACGCCGATGCGCACCGGCTTGCCAAACTGCAGCGCCGTTTCGATCATTGAGGAAAACTGCGTGTCGCGCTTTTCGCGGAACCCGACATTGCCGGGGTTGATGCGGTACTTGGCCAGGGCTTCGGAGCAGGCCGGATTGTCCTGCAGCAGCTTGTGGCCGATATAATGGAAATCGCCGACCAGCGGCACGTTGACGCCCAGCCTGTCCAGCCCGTCGCGGATATGCGGAATGGCCCGTGCCGCTTCGGGTCGGTCGACCGTCACGCGCACCAGTTCCGAACCCGCCCGCGCCAGCGCGGCGCTCTGCGCCACTGTCCCCTGAATGTCGGCCGTATCGGTATTGGTCATCGACTGCACGACAATCGGCGCACCGCCGCCAATGGTGACGTCGCCTATTTTCACGGAAACCGTTTTCCGCCGCTGAATCATATTGGACATGGACCCTCTGCTTCCCGGGGCAGCCGCCCCGCATCATCACCTACCGAGTCCATGCATATACCCCCGAATGGCGGAAAAGCGATAGGCGCGGATTATGAAAATTCAGTGATGAAATACCGTACCGGTTCGTCGCCGATGGCAGACGGCCGGTGCCGGTGATCGAATCCCGCCGGGATATGGACGATATCGCCCGGTCCCACCTCGACCGCATGGTCCGGAAATTCATAGCGCAGCCGACCGGAGATGACATAGGCGCTGTGCCCCGTTTCGCACCATGTGTCGCGCGGCGCGCCGCCGGGGCTGCGTTCCTGGTAGCGCACGATCATGCCGTCCGGCATATGCGCTTCCTTCACCTTGAGCGTAGGGCTCTCGGTGACCAGCGGCGCGGCGCTGGCGCGAAACACATATGGGCTGTCCTGCGTCATCGTCTACCTGCCCGGATTTCATGCGGTGACATCAAACGCGGCTGTGGCGACCAGTAAACTGGTCGGGGAGAGAGGATTTGAACCTCCGGCCCCTACGTCCCGAACGTAGTGCTCTACCAGGCTGAGCTACTCCCCGCCGCGGCGTGCCTTATATACCGTGACCCGACCCTTGGCAATCGCCCGACAGGCATGAAATTCACCCGGGAACGATTTGATGCCCCCTTCGCCAGAATTTATACCGAAACAGAGGCACAAAGCCCGTCACCACACAGAAAGACCGGACAGCGCCGACGCTATTGTCCGGCAGCAGGCAGGGGCGTTTCCTACCCGTCTCGCGGCCGCATGCGTAACGATAATCCGGGCGAAACCGGCCATGCGCCCATCCTTCGGCGCGACCAGACCGGCAGACATGCATGCCGCGCAAAAGGCCCGGTTCGGACCTATGCATACGTCCTGAAAGGCCCGGAATTCCGAACAAAGCGCAGATGCACCCATTTGTTGCAATCTGAAGTCAGGAACGGCTGCATGCTTGTAATAAAACAGAAATTTAGCGCTTAGGAATGGCTGTATTCACTTGAGCGCACGCCCCTGCTAGGGTAGCCTCCCCGTCCAGTGGCGCGTGTTTAAGCGTGTTAAAAATAAAAATAATAATAATGTTTCAGGATGAACAGGCGGCGCTGAGTTTTTGTTACAGCAACTCAATTCCCAGGGAGGTATCTGGAATGAAATTTAATAAACTTTTGAAGGCTGGCGTTGCGTTCGGCCTGGTTGGCGGGCTCGCGCTTGCCGCCACCGGACCGGCGGATGCTGCCAAGGTCCGCTGGAAAATGCAGAGCACGTTCGGCAGCAGCCTGCCGCATTTGGGCACGTCAGGTGTCCGTTTCGTGGAAAATGTCAAAGTCATGTCCGGCGGCGACATCAACATCAAATTCTTTGAACCGGGCGCGCTTGTGCCGTCACTCGAATGCTTCGATGCGGCTTCCAAGGGCTCGGTCGATTCCTGCTGGACGACACCCGGCTACCATACAGCCAAATACCCGGCATTGTCGTTCTTCACATCCGTTCCGTTCGGTCCGGGGGTCGGCGAATACATCGCCTGGAAATGGTTCGGCGGAGGCCAGGAGCTTCGCGCGGAAATCTATGACAAGCATGACCTGGTTTCGTTCGACAGCTTTGCGATCGGCCCGGAAACTTCCGGCTGGTTCAAGAGTGAAATCACGTCGCTGGAGCAGATCAAGGGCCTGAAGATGCGTTTCTTCGGTCTGGGCGCCAAGGTCATGGCGAAGATGGGCGTGCAGACGCAGCTGCTTGCCGCTGCGGATATCTACCCGGCACTGGAACGCGGCGTTATCGACGCCACGGAATTCTCCATGCCCGCCATGGACATCAAGCTCGGCTTCTACCAGGCGGCCAAGTACAACTATTTCCCCGGCTGGCATCAGCAGGTTTCGGTTTCCGAATTCCTGATGAACAAGGGTGAATGGAACAAGCTTACCGATCAGCAGAAGCGCATCATCGAGGTCGGTCTTGGCGAATCCGTGATGCATACCTATGCAGAAAGTGAAGCCAAGCAATTCTCTGCCATGAAGGAAATGCAGGACAAGCATGGCGTTGAAATCCGCCGTTGGCCGGATGAAACGCTGAAGGCGTTCGAAGCTGCATGGCTTGAAGTCGTCAAGGAAGATTCGGCGTCTGACCCCCTCTTCAAGAAGGTTGCCGATCACTTCTACGATTTCCGTGCCAAGTACAAGATCTGGGGCGATTCCCAGTATCTGAAAGCTACTTACCAGTAAGATCGCTGTAAGTTGAAAATCCTGAACATGCATTAACTGAAATATTGCTGGGGTCCTCGGTTCAAAGGGCTCCAGCTTTTTTCAACCGTGCACGGATGAGGATTTCGACAGAAGATTTCAACGATCGAATATAAAGCGCACGGCCTGTCAGGACCGGTTGCGTAAATAAGAAACGAACTGCCCAAGCAGCGCTATAAATCTCCGGCGAGAATGCCGGGAAATAACAAGACAAACCAACGAACAGGCTGCAGGCGGATCAGGAGAGGCATAAGTCATGGAACTCATCGATATCATCATCGATTTCCTGCCCATGTTCATGTTCGCGAGTCTCGCGATACTGTTGTTCACGGGCTACCCCGTCGCCTTTATCCTCGGCGGACTGTCGTTGATATATGGTTTTATCGGTTACGCATTCGACATTTTCTCAATCGTCGAATTTTTCAATTTCCTGCCTCGAATATGGGGTCAGGCAGCCGAGAACCTGGTTCTCGTCGCGGTGCCGACTTTCGTGTTCATGGGCGTGATGATGGAACGCAGCGGTGTCGCCAACGACATGCTGTATGTCTGTCAGGTCCTGTTGAAGAAGGTTCCCGGCGGCCTGGCCGTGGCCGTCGCCGTGATGGGTACCGTCCTCGCGGCAATGACCGGTATCATCGGTGCCTCGGTGACCATGATGACGGCGCTGGCGCTGCCGACCATGCTGAAGCAGGGTTACAAGCATGAACTGGCGACAGGCGTCATCTGCGCCTCGGGGACATTGGGTATTCTGATCCCGCCCAGCATCATGCTGATTATCATGGCCGACCTGCTGTCCATTTCGGTCGGTGACCTTTTCCTCGCCGCGCTGATGCCGGGTCTCTTCCTGGCCGGCAGTTACGTCCTCTATATCGCGGTTTACGCGGGTATCGACAAAAGCGTTGCGCCCCCGCTCTCCGCAACCGAACTCTATGTGCCGCGCAATGAAATGCCAGCGCTGCTGTTGCGCAGCTTCTTCCCGCCGGTGTTCCTGATCGCGCTGATCAAGGGCTCCATCCTGCTTGGCTGGGCAACCCCCAGCGAGGCGGGCGCGGTCGGCGCGTTCGGCGCCACCATCATCGCGTTCTTCAACGGCCGCCTGAACAGGGGCATGGTCAATTCCGTCTGCCAGTCCTCCGGCCTGACGATCTCGTTCATTTTCTTCATCATCGTCTGCGCGACCTGTTTCGCCTATGTCTTCCGGTCGCTGGGTGGCGATGACGTCATCGAAGAACTGATCCTGCACGCCAACCTCACATCCTGGGGTTTGCTGTTCCTGATCATGGGAATCGTTTTCATCCTCGGTTTCTTCCTGGACTGGGTCGAGATCACCCTCATCATCCTGCCGGTCTTTGCCCCGATGGTCGCAACACTCGACTTCGGTGATCACGTGCCGCTGGAAAACCGGGCGACAATCTACTGGTTCACGGTACTGATTGCGATCAATCTCCAGACATCCTTCCTGACGCCGCCATTCGGCTACGCGCTCTTCTACCTCAAGGGGATTGCGCCCCGCGAGGTCAACCTGATGAGCATTTACCGCGGCATCATTCCGTTCGTCATTCTGCAGCTGATGGCGCTTTTGTTTGTCATCATGGTTCCGACCATGGCGCTTTGGCTTCCCGGATTGAATTGAGGAGATCGAAAACATGTCCAGTCAAGAATCAATTCAAACATCCGCAACCCGGTCCATCCCGACCATTCTGGTAGTCAGCGAAAAGCTTGGCCGCCTGTCCTCAACCATCGGACAATGGGCGTCACTTTTCCTGATCCCCATGGTTCTGGTGACCGTCTGGGACGTCATCCAGCGCAAGGTACTCAAATTCATCGGCGATTTCTTTCTCGCCAACGATATGCTTGAGGCCCGTGACTGGATGTACACCAATCTGCTGGAATGGCTGCCGTTCCGGTCGACGCTGTTGCAGGAACTCGAATGGCATTTTCACGTGGCGACATTCGCCCTCGTCCTGGGATATGGTTATGTCTACAACCGTCAGGTCCGGGTCGATCTCGTCCGCGAAAAGCTGAGCAACTACAAGCAGGCCTGGATAGAGTTGATCGGCGTTTCGGTCTTCATGATTCCGTTCTGCCTGATCGTCGCCTATTTCTCCTTCGAATACGCGGCCAATGCCTTTGAAACCAACGAGCAATCCTCCTCGCTGGTCGGGCTGAACCATCGTTGGGCGATCAAGTCGATCCTGGTCTTTGGACTATGTATTGCGGCGGTTTCCGGCTTTGCCGTCTGGCTTCAGGTTTTTTACAAGGTCTTTGGACCGCGCGGGAATGACTTCCCGTGTTACGTGATCGAAAGCGAGGCGGAAAAAACCGCCCGCCGCGAAATCATGGAAAACATCGATGCCTCCTTCGGCGACGGTTCGAACGAAGCAAAACGCGGCAACAGTACGCAATTAATGAACCGGCAGATGGACGATACTGCCCTCAAGCATGAAGAAGATGCGAAAGGGCAAATCATTTTCACCAGTATCGCCATGGCGATCATGGTTGCCGTTCTTGTCGTTATCTTCCACACCTTCAATTTCTGGTCGTGGCTGCTCTGACAACGCGACTCGCGGCATCCCGACCGCTGTCGCGGGCAATCAATGCTCCTGACAGCGGACCGGGGCCGGCGGAAAGGTTAGCGAGCTAAGTGATGATTGAGTGGCATAAATACGTCAAGAAATACTGCTGGGATACGGACAAGACCCCGTATTTCGTCCCGGTATCCCAGTTAAAGCGGGATCAGGCCGACAAGGAACTGTTCCTGTACAGTTTCATTCTGGCGGCGCCGGCAACCCTGTACCTGGTCTCCTTCATGGTCCACCTGTTCCGGAACGGCCAGGTCACGGGGCTAGCCATTGCGATGTATGCATCATCGCTGATCACCTGCGCCGTCGTGATCTATTTCTGGAAGAGCCCGGGCGCCGCACTGTATTCGCTGTCGACTCCCGTCGTGCTTGCCCTCTATTTCCTGATCGAAGGCTTTCCCGAGCGCAAGCACAACACGGACTTCGTCGTCATGGTCGCCCTGGCCATCGTGATCATTGTGGCCTGGCTCTATTACTCCCGGCGACTGCTCGCCATCACCAGGGCCTACCCGACCCTGCCGACACGGGATATGAACCCCTGGAACAAGGTGCCCCCGGGCATGCTGCCGCCGCGAAAATAAGCCGGGTCAGGTGGATTCAAGATAATGCGGGATCGAACCGAGATGATCCTCGACGCGCTTCACACCGGGGATACCTTCGGCCAGCAACAGAAGCGCCCGGCGTTCCTGTGCGGACTCAACCCAGCCCCATAACTCGACGACGCCGCCGGAAACGATAACGTTCAGCGTGCCGTGCGTTACCCAGTCCTGATCGTTGACTTCTCGCAGGATGGTATCCTTGATTGTCCGGTCATCGGCGCTTGGCGATACCGGCGATTCGCGTGTCACCATCCCGCGCAACAGGTTGGACCGGCTTACGATACCCACCAGCGCCCCGTCGGAAAGCACGGGAACCCGTTTGATGTGACGCTCCGCCATGATACGGGCGATATCACCCGTGGGCGTATCCACATCCACCGTCTGGACATCCCGCGTCATCACGTCCGACGCGCGCATGCCATGGGTCTTGATATACTGACCAACCGTTTCGGAGGAATCTCCGAAAAGACGCAACCACCATGATGTATGCCGCGAGCCGGCTGCCCCGTTATTTTCCCGCTGGATAAGATCCCCTTCACTCACGACCCCGACAACGGCGCCTTTTCCGTCCACGACAGGCACGCCACTGATATTCCGGCTCAGCAACAGCTCGGCGATCTCCGGCACCATCGTATCCGGCGTCACCGTCACGACGTTTACGGTCATGATATCTTTTGCGCGCATATCTCCACTCCTCCAGTATTGCGGTGAGCCGGGCGCCCTGACGCGCGGCTATTCGTCTGTCTTTTCCGACTTTTGCCAGATTTTAGGGGCGGCCTGTATGGCGCGTATATGACCTAGATCATAACTTTTCCCGCGAACATCCGCGACGCGCTCATCCGCCCAGGCCTCGTTATCAGCCAGTTGCAGGCTCTTGCAGTACAGGAAATGCACGCCCATCACGACGCCCCAAACCATCATGGGCCAGTGGAACCACAGGGGCCCCGGTGTCAGGTAATCGGAGATGAAAAACCCGATTACCCCCGTCACATAGGCGACCAGGTGCAGATGCATGAACCGCATCCGTCGCCGCTGTGCATATGCACTGTCTTTCTCTGCCATAACCCACTCCCTTTCAGACGGTAGACACCCCGCCCTGTTGCGGGCCTCAAAGCCGGAAAATTCGACACGTCTTAACAGTCCCGCCACCTGCCCGCCAATATGGCTTGTTCGCCCGCCGTCATGTTACAATATGGTTCGTTATTCGCGAATCTGTAGCCCGGAAGAATAATGCGTTTTGCAGCGACACTCATACTGGCGAGCATTCTGGCCACGGCCCCGGCAGCGGCGAAGCCGCCACAGGTATTGCCCGATCAGATGTTCGGCAATCTCTATGCTCTGACCCAGGCTTCCTCGGTGTTGAAGGTCTGCGCTGACAGTGATGCCGGGCGGTCCCTGCCCGCGCGCAAGAAACAGCTGCTCCAGCGGCTGCAGGGCGGCATTGACGAATTGGTCAGGAAAATCGCCCTGAAATTCGACGATGATGTTTTCGGGTTTTATGCCAGGGAGCGGGATGACACCGCCAGGGATCCGGAATTCATCCGGATATACCTCACCCAGTACGGGCAATGCGGCGACACCATGTTCGAGCGGATGCAGTGGTACGTCTATGACAGCCAGCAAAAGCTGGACCATTTCCTGAGTGAACTGCCGGACGCGAATTAGCGCCCGGGCGCGTATTGCCCTCAGGCCGCGTTCGCCAGATGACCGAGCTTGTTCAGGAGAAAATCCATATCGTCCTGATTGCTGTCATCGAAACTGTCCTCGAAATGCGTGAGGACCCGTTCCAGCGTGCGCCGCATGACAGCCTCGGGGTCACTGTCTGACCGATCCAGTTCGTTCTCCCGCGCCATGTCGAAGGCGACGCGATATGCCGGGAACACCTTCTCCGGCAACCCCGCCCGTTCGTAAATCGATTTCAGACCAAGACTGCCTTCATCGTGGATCAGGGTACGGGCATTGACCAGTGGCAGGTTGGACAGCCGGGCCAGTGATGCCTCGAAGAATCCCGTGTCACCGGAGCAGATCGAGCGCAAGATGATCGACGGCGTGAGCCGCCCGTTGCGGTACAACTGCTCGGTAAGGGCTTCAACGTCATGTATATCGGCGTCGCGCCCGATCAGCCCCAGCGTCGCTCGCTCGCGGCTCTGCATCACCATATCGCCTGCCACGTCTTCGGAAAGATCGTGATGCGCGACGATATAATCCTGCAGTTTTTCCGACACCATCGCAACCAGCCGTTCCGACACGCCGATCGGCAGGGTACTGCGCCGCGCCAGCGGCTCCTGCACGACTTCGCTTTCGCCAAACCGGTCGATGACCTTGTGCATGGCCGCCTCGCCCAGCGAGGCCCCTTCATTACCGACCAGCACCGCGACCGCGGCTTCGCTGCCATCCTCCGCCAGCGCCTCGGCGACGGCGCCGGAAACGGCTTCGCGCCCCGCGATGGCAATCTGGCGGCTGCCGACCTGGGTCCGCACGATTTCTATCAGATCCGCGTCGGACAGCGCCTCGGAAAACTCCAGCATCGGCAGGGCAACGGCGTCCTTCACATCGCTGGCCAGACTGACCGCCACATCGGCCGACAATCCCCGGACATGCATAAGCTGTTTCGACAGGGCGGCACGGACGCGCTCTTCGGCATCCTTGACCACGACACGGAAGATATCCTCGGCGATTTCACGCTCGGTGTCGGTCAACACACCTTCGGCATAGCCGATGGCAACCTTCTCCGCCGTCCGTTGGCGGCTTTCGGGCGAGCTGTCCTTCATCATCCGCACGACGTCGGCAGCAGTCAGTGTTTCAGCCATGGCTCAAGGTGCCTTCAATTGCCAATTTACCCTGATCATTGAAGCGTGAAAGGCATTAACGAAGCATGAAAAAACATCATAATTTTCAACCCGGGATCGGCCTGTCCCGCCGCGGTGATCAGGCGAAACACGAACCCGCATACGGGCGCCGCACCGGCAGCGACCGGGCGGCATACTTGAACACCTCACAGGGCATCGCCACATACAACTGAACCGGGCGGAAGTGGAATGCCGCCCCCTGTTACCGGATGGAGAAACCTGCCCATGACCGAACGGATTTCGGACGAGAGCGCGGAATATTACAAGGACCGCAGCACCTGGATGCGCGGCTTGTTCATGCTGCTGTTCATGGCGCTGTACCAGATCGCGGCGGTGGTTGTCAGCGCGGTTGCCGTGCTGCAATTCGCGTGGAAGCTGCTGGCCGGGGCGCCGAACCCGCGCCTGCTGCGCTTCGGGGAGGATCTGGGGCGGTATTTCTACCAGATCATGCGCTTCCTGACCTTCAATACCGAGGAAAAGCCCTTCCCCTTCGCCGACTGGCCCTCGGCGCCGCCCGCGCCACAGCCTTAAGCAGCGGCGTGCCGCCAACAGCTTGTCATTATCGGGCTTGACCCGATAATCACGCGGCGCGCGACGCCGCCATGACGACGCTGCGCAGGGC
>CAXBEC010000027.1:0-12867 GCA_963974145.1 uncultured Alphaproteobacteria bacterium
CGCTGGCGAGTTGCGCCATTGGCCGGGTGACGCGCCGCACCAGCAGGATGACGACGAGGATCAGTACCAGTGCGGTAGCGCCCATCAGGCTCAACGAAGGGAGCGCCCAGCTTGGCGGAGGTGGCGCCACAAGTGTTTCCACATTCAGCCAGCGGTCCCGGATGGCAATGGACAGGGTCAGGCCCAGTGTCGGACGAAAGCTCTTTCGGCGTGATTTCCGGTCGTCGTCATCATCCCTGTCATAACGTTCGTCGTCGTGCCGGTCGCGACGAAGCCGCCGTGGTTGTTGCGGTGGGGCCAGTGTCGAAGATGGATCACCGGGGCTGACATCCATACGAATATCGACACCGTCATGTCCGACATATCGCTGGAAACTGCGCCGCAGTACCCAATCCTCATGCAGGGCATCGCTGGTTGCGGCGGGAGTGTCGGTTACAGCGAACCGGATCCACTCATCACTCGATTCCCGGGCGATGCGGTCCGCCAGTTCTGGTGGCGTGTTTTCCAGCAGACGGAATACTGCCGCGCTGCGTTGCAATACCTGTGTACGGGCGGCCTCGCGTACCGCCATACGGCGTTCGTCAATGAATACCGCGAAGGTGACAAGTTGCGCTGACAACAGTGCCAGCAGTATGCCGACGATCAGTTGCCCGGCCAGGGTGCGGGGAAAAAATCTCATGATTGCACGACCTCGGCGGCGAACATGTAACCGCCGCCCCATACCGTGGTGATCAGTTCGGGTGCTTTTGGATCGCGCTCGATCTTGCGGCGTAGCCGGCTGACCTGGTTGTCGATGCTGCGATCAAACACGGCAGCTTCGCGGCCGCGTGTCTGGTCCAGTAACTGGTCGCGGCTTAACACCATGCGTGGATGACGCAGGAAGACATCAAGCAGATTGAATTCGCCGGTGCTGAGCGGCACCGCCGCACCGGCCTCGTCGATCAGTTCGCGCCGCGCTGTATCCAGTGTCCAGCGGTCGAAGCGAAGCTTGCCGCCGGTGGGCGCGTTGCGCTGCGGTGGCAGGCTGTTGACCCGGCGCAACACGGCGCGGATGCGCGACAGCAACTCGCGCGGGTTGAACGGCTTGGTCAGGTAATCGTCCGCTCCCATTTCCAGTCCGACGATGCGGTCGGTTTCCTCCGCTAGCGCCGTCAGCAGGATAGTGGGTATCGCGGAGGTTTCGCGCAGGTGACGGCACAGGGACAACCCGTCCTCGCCGGGCATCATGATGTCCAGCACGACCAGGTCGATTGCGCTTTTCTCCAGCACGCGGCGGGCGGCCTGTGCGCCGTCGGCTTCGCTGACTCGGTAGCCGTGCTGTCCCAGGTATTTTACCAGAGGTTCACGGATATCGCGGCTGTCATCCACGACCAGGATATGCGGGTTTTCGTCCATGCTCTCTATTACGTTATTTCCAGATGCATAATGCCGCCGTTCCGGCTGATCCGCGAAAATCATTTGTATCAAATTGTCGCAAAACCTGCTGGCGGGACATTTGGCGACAAAACAGCCTGTTTCCGACAAAGTTCTGCGACGGTTCGGGTGTTTTATCGGGTCATCGAAATTGAACGATCCTCCAAACGAAAGGAAGACAAAATGACCCGCAGCAAGAAGATCCTGATTGGTGCCAGCCTCCTCACCCTCGGTTCGATGGGCGTGCTTGCCGTCGGCGCGACAGCACATGACCGCTACAAGGATGGTCCCGGCAAGTCCTACAGCCGTCACTATGGCGAACATGGCATGAAGGGCCGCAAGGGACATGGTGAACACGCCCAGCGCATGTTTGATCGCATTGACGCGGACAAGGACGGCAAGGTCACCCAGGCGGAAATCGATAAGGCACGCGCCGACAACATCGCCAAATTCGATGCCAATAACGATGGCGTGTTGCAGCTTGAGGAATACAAGGGGCTGTGGCTGGAACACATGAACCGGCGCATGGTCGACGGTTTCCAGCGCCTTGACGATGACGGTGACGGCAAAGTTACGGATGCTGAAATGAAAGCGCCGATGACGCGGATTACGCGCTTCATGGACCGCGATGGCGATGGTGTCATCACCCGCGAGGAATTGCGTCCGGGCCGTCATGGCGAGCAACGTGGCAAACATCATGATCGCAATAATGATGACGACCGCGACGGCAAAGACCGCAACTAACTCTTACACGAACCACCCGGCCCAACTGGCCCTTCCCGCGATGCGGGAAGGGCCCTATTTTTTTCCGTCCGCGGCGGTGGCGCGTGAAAACGTTGACTTGGACGCTGGCACCTTCGAGAAATAGGATAGGAAACGTGGGCGCCGCGGGCGCTGAACAGGAACGGGGCGGTCATGAAACTATATTACACACCGAACTCACCCTATGCCCGGATGTGCCGGATCGTGGCTGACCAGGCGGGGCTGACGGATGACATCGAACTGGAATGGGTGACCCTGCGCAGCAAGGACAACCCGGTCATTCCATTGTCGCCGCTGGGCCGGGTGCCGGTGCTGGTCGATGGCGACCTGACCCTGCCCGAAGCGCGGCATATCTGCGCCTATCTGGACGAAAAAGGGGGCCGAACGCAGACCGTCGCGCGGTATGGCGACTGGCAGGCTGTTGCAGCGGAAACCGAGGCGCTGGCCTTTCTCGATGCTGTCACGGTCTGGTCGCGGGAAAAGCGCCGGGCAAAGGAAGACCAGTCCGATTTCCTGCTGGAAGTCGAGGAGGAACAGGCCCGGCGCGAGTTGACCCATCTGAACGCGACGCTGACAGTGCCGGCCGGCAATCCGCCACTGACTTTCAAGACGATCTGCCTGTTCACGGCGCTGGGTATGATGCGGTTCTACAAGCTGGTTCCCGACTGGCGCGATACCTACCCGGCCGTTGCCGCCTGGTCGGATGCCTATGACGCGCTGCCGATCGTTGCGGAAACGGCGCCCAGCGCTGACGCACTCAAGCCTCTGACGCGCTGACAGAGGGACGACCATCATGACGGGTGCGGGACAGGCGATATTGCTGGCGCTGCTGGATATCCATCCTGAAGCGGAAGATGACTTCAACGAATGGTACAACCGCGAACATATGCGCGACCGCGTGGTCGGTCTGCCGGGGTTTCGTCGGGGACGGCGCTTCGTATCTTCCGGCGTTAACCCGCGATATGCCGCGCTTTACGAGGCCGAAAGCGCTGAAACTTTCACCAGCGAGGCCTATCTGTCGCTGATACGGGACCCGGACGAAAACAGCCGGCGTTATCTGCCCAACTTCATCGGCACGACCCGTTTCATGGGACGGTTACTGGCCAGCGTGGGCGAAGGCGAGGGGGCTGCTGCCGGGTTTTACCTCTTTGACGCCATCGACGGACAGACCGATGCGCTACGTCGGTGGCTGACGGATGCGGTTCCTGGTTTTGCCGCCCAACGGGGCGTCGTCGCCGCACATGCCTGGGAAATGGCGCCGGACCTCGTGGCGGCGTCAAAACGGGTGCATCTGCGGCAGACTCCCGATCGCGTTCCAGGATTTGTTGTGCTCGTTGAAGGCGCGCAGGCTGACGGAATCAGATCCGTCGACCGCGCCCTAATGGGGGTGGAAGGCATCACGGGGCATGGTGGGGCCGCGCCACTGATCGCCGGTCCCTATCAGATGGTTTATAGGGTCTCGCCCTGAAGGAGAAATTTTCATGCCGACACTGACAATGCCGACCCGCGATTACGGGTTGATGATGCAGATGAAGGAGGACGTTGTCGAACTGAATGACGATATCCAAATCGAATATCCAGAGTTCGACAATATCCTCGTCGCCGCGCGCCGGATGGTACGGGAACTCGCGTTCGATATCTGCGAAATGCCGGTGACAACCTATCTCTGTGCCAAGGCGCATAAGAAGCCCTTCACCGCCATTCCCGTCTTCATCACGCGTAATTTTCACCACGCGGCGATCTTCTATGACACGAAATCGGGAATCCAGGAGCCTCGGGACCTGGAAGGCCGGACCGTCGGCGTGAACCGGGGCTATACGGTGACCACCGGTGTCTGGGCGCGCGGTGTCCTTCAGAATGAATATGGCGTCAACCTGGATAAGGTGCGCTGGGCTGCGACGGATGATGAACATGTTGCCGAATTCGAACTGCCGCTAAACGCGAATTACCTGTTCCGGGGTCGAAAAATGGCTGACCTGTTCGAATGCGGTGATATCGATGCGGCGGTCGGCGCGTTCGGCGCAGCCCCGGCAGGCGTGGAGCCGTTAATTCCCAACGCGGTAGAGGCCGGTTTCGCATCCTATCGGAAAACCGGGGTCTATCCGGTAAACCACACCATCGTCGTGCGTGACGACCTGCTTGAAGAATATCCGGAGCTTGCGGCGGATCTCTTTGAAGCACTGGTAGAATCGAAGGAAGCCTATTATGGCAGGCTCGACCGATCGGGTGATCTGTCGGAAGAGGACGCACTGACGATCCAACTGGAGGCGGGGGTCGCCGGCGACCCGTTCCCTTACGGTGTCGAACCGAACCGCAGGGCGCTGGACGCCCTGGCTCAGATGGCCGTCGACCAGCACATCACGCCGGGCAGGTTTTCGGTCGAGGAAATTTTCGCCGAAGGAACGCTGGACCTGATCGGATAGGCATTCGCCGAGATAAATTGTCAGGGCGACGGAGCCGTTGAAGCCCCGCCGCCCTGCTGTATTTTCGCTTCGATAAGGGGGCGGGCAATCAGGCCTTGAAGGCGGCGATTGCCTTTTCGTCGAATTTCAGCCCCAGCCCCGGCGTGGTCGGCAGGATCAGTTCGCCATTGTCGATCACCGGCGTTTCTTCGTAGAGCGACAGCATCCAGGGCATGTATTCCACCGTCAGTCCATTCGGGCAGGCGGCGACCAGATGCACCAGGATTTCCGGCATCACATGGCTGACGATGGGCAGGTTGAAGGCCTCGGCCATGCCGGCGATCTTCATCCACTGGGTCACGCCGCCGGCCCGGATGATATCAACCATGACGATATCGACCGATCGTGCCTCGATCATCTGGCGGAACGGCGCGATTCCATAAAGGTATTCACCGCCGGCGATGGGCGTGTTCAGCGCGGCGGTGACACGGGCAAGGCCCTGATAGTCATCCGCCGTGGTAACATCCTCCAGCCAGAACAACCCGACTTCTTCGACCCGGCTGCCGATATCGATGGCCTGTTCCGGCCGCCAGCGCTGGTTGATATCGCACATCAGCTTGATATCCGGACCGATGGCTTCGCGCACCACCGAGACTCGGCGAACCTCGTCCGCCGGTGTCGGGTTGCCGGGCAGGGCCATCTGGGTTTTCATTTCCCGGAAGCCTTTCTGCACGAGAATCTGGGCTGCCCGCTGTGCCTGGTCATCGGTCAGCCCGCGACGCAACGAGCCGGACGCATAGGTTGGTACCCGGTCGCGGTGGCCGCCCAGCAGTTTCCACAGGGGCTGTTCCAACGCTTTACCCTTGATATCCCACAGGGCTATATCGATGGCCGACAGCGCCAGGGTGAAGATACCGCCCGGCCCGCAGGAATCCCCGGTGCCGGCGCGCAGCTTGGCGACGATCTTTTCGATCCGCAGCGGGTCTTCGCCGACGGTCAGTTCGGACAGTTCCTCGACTGCAACCTTCAGGCTGCCGGTCATCTTGCCGCCATAGAAGGTGACCGCGATACCTTCGATCCCGTTGTCGGTGCGCAGGCGCAGCATGACGACAGGCCGGAAACGGCCCGCTTCTTCCGGCATATTGGCCAGCGGGTCTTCTTCCGGTACCTGCAGGATGGCCACTTCGTAACTGCTGATTTTCATGTTGTTCCCCCGATGTTATTTTTCGATTGGCTAGAGCCTACACATCTTTTCCGCGTAAATGCCAGTGCTGGCCGTCAGCCGTGTTATTATCTCACTGACCACCGGGAATTGGGAGGCAACATGGATATTCAGACGTTCAGGGATTCAATCGGTCGTGATATGCCACCGGACGGTCTTGACCGTGCCTTGCAGGCATTGTGGCAGGATGCGAAAGGCAACTGGGATGCAGCGCATCAGCTGGCACAGGCGCAGAATGATGCAACGGGGGCCTGGGTGCATGCCTATCTGCACCGGGTGGAGGGCGACCTGCCTAATGCCGGTTACTGGTATCGCCGTGCGGGCAAGCCGGCGTCCTCCGCGCCGTTGCGCGAGGAATGGGACGAAATTGTATCGGCACTATTGGGGTAAGCGGGTACCCCTGGTGCGATGACCTCATGGTCAGGATGGTAACAGGGCGGAATAACGCCGTGTCAGCGTCGATAATATTAGTGACTTGTGTCGCTTTGTAACCAGTCGAAGCGGTTGCTGGATTTGATGGAAATATCCTCAATGCTGCCTGTCTGTCGCAGGATCGTCAGGGGAATATCCACGCCCGGCCCGCCGATTGCCCAGACCTTGCGGTAAAAATCGATCTGGCTTGATACCGGCTGGCCGGCGACGGCTATGACCAGGTCGCCAGGTAATATTCCCGCAGTCGCACCCGGGCCGTCCTCGGCGAGCCGGGCCACAAAGACACGTTGGCGGTACTCTTCGGTATAGACACCGATCCAGGGGTGGTGAGGACCGTCGGACCGGCCATTGGCGATCAACTGGCCGAGAATTGGCTTCAGGGCGTTGATCGGGACGAACATGTTGCCGGGGCTGGGGTTGTTGGGCGTTTGCGCATCAGCGACGATCAGCGAGCCGATACCGACAAGTTTACCGCCCTTGTCGAGCAGCGCCGCGCCGCCATACAGCGGGTAGGGCGGTTGGGTGAATATTGCGTCGGGCAAGAGGTATTCCCAATAACCGGCAAAATCCCGGCGGGAAACGACCCTGGCACGTATTGCGCGGCCTACGCCGCCAAATCCGGCGACAAGGACATCGGAGTCAGCCAGCAGGGACGATGAATCGCCCATTCGCATCGGTTTGACCGGCAATGGCTGGGCCATCCGCAACAGGCCAAAACCCGTATCATGATCATAGGCAAGGACACTGGCCGGTTGCGGCTTGCCATCGGGACCTGTCACCGTAACCGATGAGGCTTCGAGCACGAGATAACCGATGGTCAGGACCAGACCGTTCGAATCGATGACGACGCCATGGCCGTCACGCGCAGTGCCAAGGGTTTTCGCGGTCCGGGCGGTGCTTTCAATTGTGCTCTGGACGCGGACCACGGCGCCAAGAACCTCCTCGACGCTGGATTGCGCCTGAACAGGAACGGGAGCTGTTGCCAATACCGCGAGAAGAAGCGCGAATACCGCTGTTCGCCTTGTATATCCGAAAGCATGGTTCCAGATTTTCATGACGGCTCCGCTCGCGTGAATTGCGCTGATAAGTCTGAAACCACTATATCACGTCGAATCAAAGCGCCGCGATTGCGCACCGAAACGTGACTCGACGTTGCTGGGTAAGCTCCATCGTTTCGCGATGACGGTTTCTACCCTATATAGAGTGTTACACCGTCAATTCTGCACGAGATCCATGGTTCGATGACCGACCCTTTTGCCAGTGACCCGCTTGACTACGAAGAGCCGGCGCCTGCCGATGTGCAGCGGACGCCGCCCTGGGTCGAGTCGCTGAATGAGTCTCAGCGCGAGGCCGTGGAAGCGATGGACGGGCCGGTGCTGGTGCTCGCGGGGGCGGGCACGGGCAAGACGCGGGTGTTGACGACGCGGCTGGCGCAGATCATGTATACGAACCGCGCGCGGCCTTACCAGATCCTGGCGGTGACCTTCACCAACCGCGCTGCCCGTGAAATGCACGAACGTGTGGCGAACCTGATCGGTCCGGCAACGGAAGGGATGTGGCTTGGTACCTTTCATGCGCTGGGCGTGCGTATCCTGCGGCGCCATGCCGAACTGGTCGGCCTGAAGTCGAATTTTACCATCCTGGATACCGACGACCAGATCCGGCTGCTCAAGCAGCTTATGGAAGCCGAAAATGTCGACGAGAAGCGCTGGCCCGCCCGCGTATTGTCCGGGATCATCCAGCGCTGGAAAGATCGCGGACTCACCCCGGACAAGGTGCCGAAGGCAGATGGCGGTGAATTTGCCAATGGCCGTGCGATCAAGTTGTACAAGGATTATCAGGACCGGCTGACTGTTCTGAATGCCGCCGATTTCGGCGACCTTCTGCTGCACTGCCTGACCCTGTTCAACGCCCACACCGATGTTCTGGCGGATTACCAGCGCCTGTTCCGCTATATCCTGGTGGATGAATATCAGGACGCGAATGTAGCGCAGTATCTCTGGCTCCGGCTGCTGGCGCAGGGGCATCGCAACCTGTGCTGCGTCGGAGATGATGACCAGTCGATCTATGGCTGGCGCGGGGCGGAGGTTGGCAACATCCTGCGTTTCGAGCAGGATTTCCCCGGCGCGAAAGTGGTGCGGCTGGAGCGCAACTACCGTTCGACATCGCATATCCTGGCTGCCGCATCGGGGCTGATCGCCCATAATGAAGGGCGGCTCGGCAAGACCTTGTGGACCGATATGGATGGCGGTGAAAAGCTTGTCATTCGCGGCGTCTGGGATGGCGAGGAGGAAGCCCGCTATGTCGGCGAGGAAATAGAAGCGCTGCAGCGCAAGAAGCACCAGCTGAACCAGATTGCTATCCTGGTGCGGGCCGGGTTCCAGACCCGTGAATTCGAGGACCGCCTTATGACGCTGGGTATTGCATATCGGGTGATCGGTGGTCCGCGATTCTATGAACGCGAGGAAATTCGCGATTCGCTGGCCTATCTGCGGCTGATTCACCAGCCCGACGATGACCTGGCGTTCGAACGGATCATCAACAAACCGGCCCGAGGCGTCGGCAAGACGACGCTGCAGGCGCTGCACGGGCTATCCCGGATAGAAGGCTGCTCGCTGTTCACAGCCGGGATACGGATCGTCGAAACCGATGAGCTCGGTACCGCGGCGAAACGCAAGCTGAGCGCGATCCTGGAGGATTTCCGCCGCTGGGCGCAAATGGCCGGCGGCGTGCCGCATACCGAACTGGCCGCAACGGTTCTGGACGAATCCGGCTATACGGAAATGTGGATGAACAGCAAGAAGCCCGAGGCGCCGGGCAAGCTGGAAAACCTGAAGGAACTTCTGCCCGCGATGGCGGAGTTCGAGAATCTGGAAGGATTCCTGGAACATGTCAGTCTGGTGATGGAAAATACCGGTTCGGCCGGCGAAGACATGGTCAATCTGATGACCCTGCACAGCGCCAAGGGGCTGGAATTCGAAACCGTGTTCCTGCCGGGATGGGAAGAGGAGCTGTTTCCCCATCAGCGCGCTATTGATGAGAGTGGCCACGCGGGGCTGGAGGAGGAACGCCGCCTAGCCTATGTCGGCATCACGCGGGCGCGCAAGCGGGTGCGTATTACCCATGCGGCCAGCCGACGGGTCTACAACCAGTGGCGCAGCGCCATTCCGTCCCGTTTCATCGACGAATTGCCACCTGGATCTGTCGAGGTGATGACGGATTCCGGGCTGTATGGCAGTTCCGGCAATGCCGGGTTGTCCGAAACACGCGGGGGATTTGGGTACGCCGGGACTTCGTCGAAAACTGAGGGCGGTCCCGGCTGGCGGCGTTACCAGGCGCATGGCAAAGGTCAGAAATACATCGAGTCGACCGCCTATACGGTTGCTGGCAATGAATCTGGCTTTACCGTGGGCGAGCGATGCTTTCACCAGAAATTCGGCATGGGCGCTGTACGGGAAGTCGACGGGGATAAACTGACCATCGCCTTCGACAATGCCGGTGAAAAGCGGGTCGTCGCCGCGTTTGTGTCCAGGCCCTGATATGACACTGACCGCCGATGGCTGGAAAATCGAGGTATTTGTACCGCCGCATGCGACGGAATTCTTCGTGCAGGCGTTTGAGCCATTCTGTACGGCACTCGTATCGTTTGAGGTCGATGAAAATATTCTGTGGCGGGTCGAAGGCTATACCCTGACACCGCCGTCATCGGAAACGTTGACTGCTGTGGTTGCGATTGCCGCCGCCCGCGCGTCGATCCCCGAACCGGACGTAGTCTGTTTGCCTTTGCCGGTGACGGACTGGGTGGCAGAAACCCAGCGTTCGTTTCAGCCGCTGCAGGCCGGGCGGTTTTTTGTGCAGCCTTCACATTATGAGGGGCTGTCGCCAGCCGGTGCACATGTCATTACGCTGGATGCCGGTGCGGCTTTCGGGACCGGTGAGCATGCCACGACAAAAGGCTGCTTGCTGGCGCTGGACCAGTTGGCGCGTGCGCGACGTTTTGCAAAGCCGCTGGATCTCGGCTGCGGTTCCGGAATTCTGTCGATTGCGGCCGCGAAGACATGGCATGTGGGGGTGATGGCGTCGGATATCGATCCGCAGGCGGTTATCGTTGCCCGCGCAAATGCCCGGCAAAACAGGGTTTCCGCGCTTGTTGACGTATCCTGCAGCAATGGTTTCGCAGCCCGTCCGCTGCGTCGGGCTGCGCCCTACGATCTGATTCTCGCCAATATTCTCGCTCGGCCGCTGGTTGGACTATCGCTTGCGATTCGCCGCCACGTTGCGCCGGACGGGATCTGTGTCCTGTCGGGGCTGCTGGCCCATCAGGAGCGGGAGGTCAGCGCGGCGTACCGCCGTCAGGGATTCCGTCTGGTACGGCGAATCCCGATTGACGGCTGGCATACGCTTATCCTTGCGCGATAAAGACCAAATTACCTTCAATCCCCATATTACCGGGGAAATAGAGGTCGGTTGGTTCGAGAGTCCGGATTACTAAACCCAGTAGAGCCGCTGGTCAGAGCCTTTGAAGTGCTGGTAACTCAGGGGCAACTGTTCGCGGCGGATTCCGATATCAGCGAGCGTCTGATCGTCCAGGGTACCGAGATTCCGTGTTGCCGGTTGAACCAAATTTCCTTTGAACACCTTGCTCATAAAATGGGAGATGCGCGAAATCAGGTTGCCCGATTCCGGTTGTCCGACGTCGCTGACTGTAATGTTTGCCATGATGTATATCCTTTATATATCAGTGTATTCATTCGTTCTTGAACGAATTCTTATGCTCAATATATGACCGAAAAATGAATATTAAATAATAAATATTGCGATGCAGCATTGCATATGCTGCATGGCGGTGAATATGTCGAGTGAATTGAAATATGATCTCAAGCCGGGTCAATGCCGGCGAGGCAGCGGCGGTTCTTATCGTATAGGGATAAAAGTGGTGCCGCCTGTCGCCGTCATGGATTACGCCTCGGGGGCGAAAAGCTATCGACGATCGGCATCTGCGGGTCGTCGCGCGATGAGCGGCGACAGGCGGCACCTGGGTCCGATACCAGGGGGGAGGATAGTATCGGACCGTTCTGTATTACTTCCAGGTATCCCGATAGTGCGGGTCACCTGTTTCGCGATGGGCCAGAATTTCGGCGGTTGCGCCAACATTTCGTGAAACCTGCTCGCGGTTAATTCCAAGGTCGGCCAATGTGCGTGCATCCATGGTTGAGATGTCCCGCAGTGTCCTGCGTTCAGCGATGTTTGTAAAAATCTCCACCACACTCTTCATGACGCGTGGGAAAAATTTACTCGACCCTGAGACATACCAGTCCGTATATGTTACATTGGCCATAATTATTTCCTTTATTTTCAACAGGGTATTAACCTGTTGGCCATTTCTTATCTTCTTTGTACTCCCCTGTTTCCCAAAAGTCTGTATAAAATATTGCATCGCAGCAATGTATTTATTGCATAGCAATATTTTTGCGGCACTGCAATAGGAATAATGCGAAATTCAGTGGGGATTTCTGCAAATCCGGAATGCTGGTGTGCTTTAATGCGGTCCTGCCGGCCAGGCCCCGGTAACGAGCGATGTCGAAAGGAAATTGATAATGGCGTCTGATGCGGTGGAATATCAGGGTGATTCAGCATTGATCTCTCAATTGTCCGACGCTGGCGTGACCCTGGGTATGGACGCGATACGATCGCTTGTCGCCGGTGTTGCGGGTGCTCCGACAGGTTGGCAACCGGATGCATGGGTCGATCTGATCGCGCCGCAGGCGGATTCCACTCTGCGTATGCAATTACAGGCACTGAAGCGTGAGACTTGCCGGCAGAGCGAAGGATGCTTTACCGAAGGTCCGGCACCTGCCGATCGCCTGGTAGCGCTGCGTGAAGAACTGGCCCGGCGCGGCCTGGACGGGTTCATTGTGCCCCGGACTGACGCGCATCAGGGTGAGTATGTGCCACCGCACGACGAAAGACTGCGCTGGCTGACCGGGTTTGCAGGGTCCGCGGGTACCGCCATCGTGTTAAGCGAAAGGGCGGCGATTTTTGTAGATGGGCGTTATACGCTGCAGGTCCGTAATGAGGTGGATACCGCGCTCATGGATCCGGTTCCCCTGGCGGATACGACACCGTCGGATTGGATTGCCGCCAATTTGCCGGCCGGGGCCCGGCTTGGTTATGACCCCGGGCTTCATTCGGAAAACACCGTTGCAGCCTTCCGCCGGGCCGCGGAACAGGCCGGGGGCATGCTGGTGCCGCAGACTGATAACCCGCTGGATGCGGTCTGGCCGGACCAGCCTGCGCCGCCGATAGCGCCAATTGTTGCCCACGATGTCGCCTATGCGGGCAAGTCATCCGCGGATAAGCAGGCCGAAATCGGTGCTCTCCTGAAACGGGACGGATGTGACGCTGTCGTCCTGAGCGCGCCCGATTCAATCGCCTGGTTGCTGAATATCCGGGGCGGTGACGTGCCACGCGCGCCC
Source organism: uncultured Alphaproteobacteria bacterium (assembly GCA_963974145.1). Classification (GTDB taxonomy): domain Bacteria; phylum Pseudomonadota; class Alphaproteobacteria; order UBA8366; genus MarineAlpha4-Bin1. Next base: position 12,708 of record CAXBEC010000027.1, read on the forward strand.
ATGCCCCTGTCTTTCGCCATCGCACATGGCGACAGCACCGTCGATCTTTTCGTCGACACGCGCAAACTGGCGCCCGGTCTTGGGGCGCATTTGGGGAACGGGGTATCCGTCAATACCGAAGCCGCATTCCCTGCCGCCCTGGCGGCCTTGAAGGGTAAAA
>CAXBEC010000028.1:0-12841 GCA_963974145.1 uncultured Alphaproteobacteria bacterium
GAGGCCCAGCGCCCAGGCGGTCTGCTCTGTATTCAGCCCCATCAGCACCGAAGCGGCCGCTGCCGCACCGAAGGTCCCGCAGATTCCGGTGATATGCCAGCCGCGCGCTTTCGCGTCTGCGGCGCTGATCGCCGCTGCCGAGCGGATCATCACCTCATACCCGGCGGCAATCGCGGTCATCAGCTGCTCGCCGGAGGCATCGACGCTTTCACCGACGGCCAGCGCCGCCGGCACGACGACCGCGCCGGGATGCTGCTTGGTCTGATGGAAATCGTCCAGTTCGAAGGCATGGGTCGCCACACCGTTGACCAGTGCCGCATCGGATGGCCGCATCGACGCGGTACTGTCGCCCCAGACGGAGGCAACGCCGCTGCCGCCACCGGCCCTCACCCAGCCTTCCGCGATTTCGGTCCAGGGCTGCGAACGTCCCTGCAAGCCGCAGCCGAACGTATCCAGCACCGCATGGCGCAGAAACCGCCGCGTAGTTTCCGGTACGTCCTCCGGCTTCAGATTGGCCACCCACGCCGCAACCTGCATGGTGACGCCCTGCGCCGCTTCTTTCCGGTTTGTCATGATCGTCTCCGTCTGAATGTCATTTCTCTATGCTGCCGCAACCCCTGCCAGGGCCGAGGCGGGCACGTATACAAAGCCGTCAAACAGCCGCCGTTGCGTCCGCACAACGACAGCCTTTTCCGCATGCCAGGCGCCATCCCTTTCCACGACGTCCGCCGCGCAAACGATAACACCCGAGGGCTGAATAATGCGAATATCGCCTGTGCCCGCGCGCAGCACACGGTTTACCACCGAGCCGGTGATGCGGGCCGCGGTGGCCATGCAGATTGTGCCCGTCAACGGCAGGGCGCGGTGCACATTGCCCATGGATACCATCCGCCCGGTCAGGTTGCCGGAATCTGCCGATACGGGTTCGCCGGATAACAGCACGGCGTCCTGCGGCGCTGATACGAAGCCGATTGTCGGCTTGTTGGGCGATGGCGGCAGGCCCATCGCCGCCCGCCTGCCGGATCGCCTGCAGCCGTTCCATCAGATCCGCCCGGGCATCAAGGTCGGCGGGCAGTTCCGTCCCCGATAGACCCAGATCGGCCGCCGTAACGAAAACCGCGGGATTGGCGGAATCAACCAGGGAGGCCTGCACCGGTTCGTATCCTTCGGGATACAGCGTATCGACCACATTGCCCGTCGGCAGGAGCCGCCCGGTACCGGCGCCGCCCGGGTCGAGGAATTCGAGCCGCACCGGCGCCCCCGTCCCCGCAACCCCCGGCAGTGCCTCCACACCATCGACGGCGGCACTGCCTTCATCCAGGGCAAAACGGGAATGGATGATCTTGTTCGTGTTGGTATTGTGAATCCGGACCAGGGCCTCTTCTCCGGAAACCGGTACCAGCCCCTCATCTACCGCAAACGGCCCCATTGCCGAGGACATGTTGCCGCAATTGGTGCCATAGGCGACCTGCGCATCGCGAACGGACACCTGGGCAAAGGTATAGTCGATATCCGCGTCATCGCGGCTCGGCGGGCCGATCACACAAACCTTGCTGAGCGAGGAAATGCCGCCGCCCATGCCATTGAGCTGCCGCCCGTTCGGGTCCGGGCTGCCGATAGCAGCCAGGAAGATCGCATCCCATTGCGTCCGGTCCGCCGGCAGGTCTTTTTCATGAAAAACCAGCGCGTTGCTCGTTCCGCCACGCATGAACGCCGCCGGTATCCTGATCTGCCGCATTTCGTGTCTCCCCCGGTATTACCGCACAATGTTACGCTGGCCAGGCAAACAATGTCATCAGGTAGTCGGTATCAGGCTGCGACCAATCACCGGTCCGGTAGTCTACGACCTGGTAAAGGTTTTCGGTACCGCTATCCGACTATCAACCTAATCTCCCGATGGTCTGAAAGCGACACTGCGTGCCTTCCCCCCTTGACCCTGACGGCGTTTCCAGCCGTTATTGCACCTCGCCATTCCAGCAACGAAACGGACGCACCATGAGCCAGGAACTGCTTTTCGATATCAAAGACAAGATTGCCACCATCACCCTGAACCGGCCGGAGAAGCTGAACGCCTTCACCAATGACATGATCGACGGCTACTATAATGCGCTGCTGGAATGCCGTGACAGCGACGCTGTCAATGTCGTCATACTGACCGGGGCAGGTCGCGCCTTTTGCGCCGGTGGTGATGTCGGCGGCATGGGTGCCGATGGCAAGGACGAAAACAAGCCGCTCAATGCGAAGAACCGGCTCTGGCATCATATCCAGCGTATCCCCAAGACCCTGATCGAACTGGACAAGCCGATCATCGCGGCGGTCAACGGTGTTGCGGTCGGCGCGGGCATGGACCTGGCCCAGATGTGCGACATGCGGATTGCCGGTGCGAGCGCCCGTTTTGCGGAAAGTTACGTCAAGCTCGGCATCGTGCCGGGGGCCGGTGGTTCCTACTTCCTGCCTCGCCTGGTCGGCCCGGCGAAAGCACTCGAACTGCTGCTGACCGGTGATTTCGTGGATGCAGAGGAAGCGCTGCGCCTCGGGCTGGTAAACCATGTCCATCCCGACGATGAATTGATGGACAAGACATACGAACTGGCAGGCCGCATTGCCGCTAACGCGCCCGTCTCACTCACCCTGATCAAGCGCACGATGTATCAGAGCCTGAATATTGACCTGCGTACCCACCTGGACCTGATTTCGTCACATATGAGTATCGCCCGCGGGACCGACGACCATGTCGAGGCCATCGCCGCCTTCAAGGAAAAGCGCAAGGCGAACTTCAAGGGAAAATAGACAGACTACCGGTGCATACCTGACTCGCCGGCGCACCGGATAATGTTCAAAACGGCCTCCGCCGCCCGCCTGCTGGGCGGCGGACCGTCTTTACCCAATTGCGCCAGCGCCGGCTCCGTTTCCGCGACCTGCCGCTTTCCCGCATCGCCAAACAGCGGCGCAACGGCGGCGGCGAGCCTGTCAGCACGGCAGTCATTCTGCAATAATTCGGGAATGACCTCGCGGTCCAGGATCAGGTTGACTAGATTGGCGAAACGAACCCGCATCAAGGGACGGGCCAGCAGATAGGTTAGCGTCGCCACCCGATAAGCCACAACAAATGGCACGCCCGCCAGCGCCAGTTCCAGCGTCGCCGTCCCGGATGCCGCCAGCCCTGTATTGCAGGCGGCAATTGCCGCTTTCTTGTGTTTCGGGTCGTCGGTGACAACGACGGGGACCGGCCATGATGCAGTTTCCGTCCGAACCATATCGGCGACATTGGGCACAGTCGGCAATATGGCAACGAGGTCCGGATGAGCCCGCTTCAGGATCGAAAGAGCTTCCCGGAACGGGCCGGCCAATCGGGAGACTTCGCCGCGACGGCTGCCGAGCAATACGCAAATGGCCGGCGCATCGGCCGCAATTTCGTGACGTGCGCGAAACGCTGCCCCGGTTTCTCCGCCCGATTCCGTCTCGATCACCGGATGCCCTACGAAATCGCAGGTAACACCATGCCGGGCAAACCAGGCTGGCTCAAACGGCAGCAATGCCAGCAGATGGTGGAAATGCCGTTTGAACTTGTGCACGCGCCAGGGGCGCCACGCCCATAATTGCGGCGCGACATAATGTATGCGGGGGATACCGCGGTTTCGAATGCGCTTGGCCACGCCATGCGCGAAGGCCGGCGCGTCGATGGTCACAACCGCATCCGGCGCCAGCGCGTCGATTTCCGCCGCCGTTTCATGCATGCGCGCAAAAAGCTTGCGAACATGCGGCAAAATTTCGACCACCCCCATGACGGACAATTCCGCCATGGGAAACAGGCTCTTCAGGCCTTCGCTTTCCATCGCCGGACCGCCGACTCCCCGAAATTCGATTTCGCCTTCGGTCATATTCCGCAGCGCCGCCATCAGGCGCCCCCCCAGCACATCGCCGGACGGTTCACCCGCCAGCAGGAAAATTGTCAGGCGGCGCGTCATTCCGGCACGGAGATGCCGGTAATGAACAGCCCGGCCGCATCCGCTTCCCGGATAACGCTTTCCACGGAAAGAACCAGCGTGGCGCCGGCTTCAACAGCAATGCCACGCAGGCCCGCGTCACGCACGCCCCGTACGGTATCGGGCCCGATCGTCGGCAGGTCCGCCCGGCTTTCCTGGCCCGGCTTCCGCAGTTTGACCAGCACGCCGCCGGGACCTTCGCGCAACAGGGAGGCGCAGCGCGCGATCAAACCATCCGTCCCCTCGGCCGCTTCGATACCGAGGACGATTCCTTCCTGTACGATGACCGCCTGTCCTACATCGACGGCACCGAGGCGCTGGAGAACGTCGACGCCGCGCTGGATATCCGCCAGCGCACCGGCATCAGGTTCCACCTGCCCCAATGCACCGGCCGCCGCAGTGATGCCCTGCAGCACATCGTCGATCCCGATTATTCTGAAACCTTCCTGTTCCAGTTCAACAATGATCGCGCGCAACAAGCCGTCATCGCCCAGCGCGCGGGCGCCGGCTTTCGCGAGCAGCTTCAGCCCCCAGCCATCGGGGCGCAATTCCGCCAGCGACGGCCGGCGTACCGGGCCTGCAAGGACAATATCCGCGACATCCGCGTCTTTCAGGAGTTTCATTGCCGTCCCCGCCGCACCCAGGCGGACCCAGGCATGCTCCACCCCTTCAGTGGTTTCCAGCAGGGTATGGCCTTCAAACGCGAGAACGAAAACCTCGCGGCCGTTGCTTTGGCAGGCATCGACCAGCAGGCGCGGCAACACGCCACCTCCTGACAGGATACCGAGCTTTCCTGCCATCCGGCTAGCGCGGCTGCGTCAATCCACGCTGCGACGTGGCGCGCATGAATTCGACGATTTCCATGATTACGGCGTTGTCGCCGAAAATCGAACTGACATCGTCCACCCGCTCCACCATGGTGCCTTCCTCGGCGAAGAGCATCCGGTAGGCGGTGCGCAGGTTATGGATTTCCTTGTTGGCAAAATTCCGGCGCTTCAGTCCGATGATGTTCAACCCGCTCAGCTGGCCGCGGTCGCCGACGACAGAGCCATAGGGGATCACGTCGTTCTCCACACCGGACATGCCGCCGATGATGGCATGACGGCCGATCCGGACGAACTGGTGCACCGCCGACAACCCGCCCAGGATGGCGAAGTCACCCACCTCCACATGCCCGCCGAGGGTCGCGTTATTGGCCAGGATGACGTTGTTTCCGACGATACAGTCATGCGCGACATGGGCGCTGACCATGAACAGACAGTCATCGCCGACACGCGTCACCATTCCGCCATCGGCGGTACCGGGATTCATGGTGACATATTCCCGGATCCGGTTACGGCTCCCGATCACCAGCGTCGATTCCTCGCCGCTGTATTTCAGGTCCTGTGGCGCAAGGCCGATTGACGCAAACGGATAAATCTCTGTTTCAGCGCCGATATCGGTTTTTCCATCGATGACGACATGCGAATGCAGACGGACCCGGTCGCCAAGAACGACATCGCCCCCAACAACGCAATACGGCCCGATCGCCACGCCATCGCCCAGGGATGCCGCCGGGTCGACAATTGCAGTGGGGTGTATATCAGTCATTCAGTCATCCATGATCATGGCGGAGAATACCGCATCGGATACGGTTTTCCCGTCAACCGTCGCCTTACCGTTGAACTTCCAGACATTGCCCCGCTGGCGCTCCTTTTCGACATGGATATGGACGGTATCGCCGGGCACCACGGGGCGGCGAAAACGCGCCTTGTCGACCGACATGAAATAGACCAGCTTGCCTTCTGCCTCAGGCCCCAGCGTGGATACGACCAGCACCGCCGCCGTCTGCGCCATTGCCTCAATGATGAGAACACCCGGCATGACAGGGCGCGTCGGGAAATGGCCTTGGAAATGCGGTTCGCCGATGGACACGCATTTTATACCGGTTGCACTTTCGTTCAGAACGATATCCGTTACCCGGTCGATCATCAAAAACGGATACCGGTGCGGAATCCGTTGCATGATACCGTTGATATCGATGTCCGTTACCTGTTCCGACTGTCCATCCATCCCCTAATCGCCTTTTTTCCTGGTCAGCTTATCGAGCGCGGCAACCTGCCGAAAAAACTGCGGCGCCGGTACTGCCGGCGACCCAATGATCCGCGCCCCCGGTTCGACGTCACGCATAACACCGGACTGGGCGCCAATTTGCGCGCCGCTACCGATCCGCAAATGTCCCGCCAGACCGACCTGTGCAGCAATGACGGCATAATCTTCAAGTACCGTGCTCCCCGCAATACCGGTCTGCGCGATAATAATGCACCCTCGACCTATCTGTACGTTGTGTCCAATCTGAACGAGGTTATCAATCATCGTGCCGTCCCCAATGACGGTATCAGGGCCGGCGCCACGGTCGACAGTGGAATTTGCCCCGATTTCAACGTCGTTCCCGACAATGACCCGGCCAAGTTGTGGCACCTTGACGTGTCCTTTCGGGTCGATTGCAAAGCCAAAGCCGCGCTGGCCAATCCGCACACCGGGATGGATAAGCGTTCGATTCCCTATATCGCAATGCGTCAGCGATGCATTTTCGCCGATCTCGGTATCATTCCCGATGGTCACCGCTGCCCCGATCACCGCATTCGCACCGATGCGGCACCGCGCGCCGATGACAGCGCCAGCCCCGATCACGGCACCATGTTCGATACGGCATCCCTCCCCCGTTTGCGCGGCGGGGTCGACTACGGCGCTGTCCGCGATCCCGGGAACAACCGGGTCGGGCGGATAGAACATGGCAGCGACCTGCGCATAAGCCTTGTAGGGTGTCTGGGTCAGCAGCAACGTCATGCCATCCGGCGCCCTGTCGACATACCGCGGATCGACTATGCAGGCGGACGCCTTGCTGCGTTCGAAGGCCTCCAGATATTTTCGATTATCCAAAAAACTGAGCATGCCGGCGCCGGCTTCATCAAGCGCTGCGACATCCCTGATTTCAAGATCAGGATCACCGCCCTCGCCCAGTGCCGCGCCAATCGCCTCAGCCAGGTCGTTCACCCGAAATGGCCCTGCCAGACGGAAAAATCTGGAATCTGCCATCGGATTACCGTTTCGGCTGCTCGCCGTTATTTGCGCCGGCCGGCTGTGGCTTGGGTTCAACAACCTTCACGTCCGGAAGAACCTGATTCAGCCGCGCCTTGGCTTCCGCCGTAATGACGAGGCTGCCATCGGTAAACAGCACATCACCCCGCCCTAGCCCCGCGTCGATAACCAGGTTCGCGCCCAGATCTGTCGCGATGGCTGCGACGACCTTGGCGAGTTCTGTTTCAACCGTCCGCATGCTGTGACGAAGCATCAGATCAAGTTTCTTCTGCGCGTCCTGTACCGAACGCTGATATTGTTGCGCCCTTCCCTGAAATTCCTGGCGTTTTTGCGCAAACACATCTGGCGCAAGGATGCTCTGCTGTCGGGCCAGTTCCTGACGGGACTGCTCCAGTTGCGCCGTAATGGCCTGGATTTCCTTCTGGAAACCGGCATGCCGGTCATTTATCTGCTTGATAACACTCTGGCCTGCCGAAGATTCGCTGACGACCCGCTTGAAATCGACAACCGCGATAACAGGGACCGGCAATTTCCGTGCGGCATCGGGCGCGGGCGTCTGCGCCAGCGACGGCTGCGCCAACAGAAAAAGCAGAGCAACAGCTCCGCAAAATGCGCGAGCAGCGTGAACAACAGTCATGGAAACTACCTTTATCGGAAAAATACGTAGCCGCAGGAAGTGTATCAGAATCTCGTACCAAAATTAAATCTGACAATTTCCGTATCGTCGAAGTCTTCTTCCACCAGCGGAATCGCAAAGTCGATCCTGATCGGTCCAAACGGCGACAGCCAACCCAGCCCGACACCAGTCGATACGCGAACACTGCCTGTATCGGCGATTCTCGGGTCATCGAAATCGAGTTCGGTCAGGGTACCGAAGTCGGAGAACACCGAACCCGATACGCCGAACTGTTTCGGCAAACCAAGCGGGAACGTCAGTTCCACACTACCGGAGACTACCTGCTTGCCGCCAAGCGGATCATCCGTGCTGATATCCCTCGGCCCGGCGCCGCCATTTGCAAAGCCGCGCAGTTTGTCGCCGCCAAGGAAAAAGCGATCATTGATACGGATATCGTCATCGCCCAGCCCGAAAATATAACCGGCCTCACCGCGCGCGCTGGCAACCCAGCTTTCCGCGATCGGGTAGTAATAAGCGCCCGAAACCTTTGATTTAAGATATGTAAGGTCGCCCCCGACACCGGCGAAATCGTTCGAAAGGCGCAGGACATACCCGTCAGTCGTGGAAATCAGGGAATTCCGCCGGTCATAGGTCAGTTCATGCCCGACCGTTGAAACGATGGTCGTACCGACTTCCCGCTGAATGAAGACCGACGTGCCCACATCGACATCCGTGATCTCATCCTGACGCAGCGTATAGCGCAGCAGGTGCTTCAGGTTTTCCGTCAACCGGTAGCCGAACCGGAAACCGCCACCCGTCGACAGCGCCTCGAACTCACGAATGCTGTTCGACTTGCTGTGAAACGCATCGATCCCGAATGTAAGGTCCTTATCGAGAAAATACGGCTCCGTGAAGCTGATATCGAAATTCTGCTGCTTCGTCGCCAGCGTAATGGAGGCGCGCAAATCCTGCCCACGCCCCAACAGGTTCCGCTCCCGGATATTCAGGTCAACAAGGGGACCGTTCTGGGAGGAAAACCCGGCGCCAACGCTCAACTCGCCGGTAGACTGCTCTGTCACATCGACCTTGACGATCGTCTTGTCAGGTTCCTCGCTGGGAATGTTTGTGACTTCGACCCGCGAGAAGTATCCCAGATTCTGAATTCGGGTTTTTGAGCGGCGAATTTTGGCCGAATTAAACGCATCCCCCTCGACCAGGGTAAATTCACGCCGGATTACCTTGTCCAGTGTTCTTACGTTACCCGCAATATCGATCCGATCAATATGGTAGCGGGGACCTTCCAGGATCTCCAGGGTGATATCGATCGTCCGTTTTTCCCGGTCCCGGGACACATTCGGGCGAACATCGACAAAGGCAAAGCCAAATTCGCCAACGGCATCCGTGAGCACGACGACGGCATCATCAACCGCTTCGGCATCGTACCAGTCGCCTTTTTCGATCTCGATGAGATCCCTGACGCTTTCAGGCTTTATATCTTTGATCTTGGATTCGATCTTGATATCGCCGAACTCGTAGCGCTCCCCTTCTTCAATCGTGAAGGTAATGAAAAAATCCTTGCGGTCCGGAGTCAGTTCGGCGACAGCGGACACGACCCGGAAATCGGCATAGCCTTCGTTCAGGTAATAACGCCGCAACAGTTCGCGATCGAAGGTCAGCCGGTCGGGATCATAGGTGTCGTCCGACGTCAGAAACCGGTACCAGCGCGTTTCCGTGGTCTGGATCGCTTCGCGCAAAGCGCCATCCGAATATGCCCGGTTCCCGATGAAGCTGATCCGCCGTACGCCGGTAAGGGGACCTTCATTGATTTCAAAGACGAGGTCGACCCGGTTTTGCGGCAACTGGATAACTTTCGGCTCCACAGTCGCCGCAAACCGACCGGTCCGCCGGTACAGATCCAGGATCCGCTTCACGTCGTTCTGCACCCTGGTCCGGGTATAGACAATGCGCGGCCGCAGCTGGATTTCGTTTTGCAGCAGATCCTTTTCGATCTTCTTGTCGCCTTCAAACGCGATGCGGTTGATGATCGGGTTTTCGACAACCCGGACAAACAAGACGCCACGTTCCTGACGCAGCGTCACATCGGCAAAAAGGCCTGTCGCAAACAGCCCTTTCAGGGACTGATTGACCCTGTCGCTATCGAGCGGGTCGCCTTCCTTGATCGCCATATACGACCGCACGGTCTCGGGCTCGATCCGTTGCGTGCCCTCGATAACGATTTCCTCGACCACCGGCTGTCCGGGGCGGATCGGCGCCGGATCCTGCCGATCCGGAACTGCCGAACTGCCGCTGCGCGGCGCAGGCTCGACGATCGTCGGTCCCGGGATACTTTGGGCGTATGAAGGGGAGCCAAACAAAAAGGCGCCCAGAAGCAGCGCCCCAAGAAAGGACATCCCATCTCTATAATTCAAAAGACGATCCCTTCCCTTACGCGCGACAATCCAGACGATAAATTCTCAAGTGTTCCATACAGGTAAATTCACTATATCATTGATAACCACAAATAGCATAAGTGAAAATACCAAGACGAGACCAATTCGAAAACCGAATTCCTGCGCTTTTTCACTAAGCGGCCGACCGCGTATTGCTTCGATCCCATAGAACAGCAAGTGACCACCATCCAGCATCGGAATGGGGAAAAGGTTAATCAATCCAAGACTGATCGAAAGCTGCGCCATCAGGATCACGAGTGGCTCAATGCCTGATTTCCAAACAGCGCCAGACATTTGCGCGATCTTGATGGGGCCGCCCAGGCCTTCCGTCGAGCGCGTCTGGATAATCATTTCGCCGACATATTTCAGGGTCGCCACCGACAGGTTCCAGGTTTCAAATACCGCGGCCCAGGCGGCGGAAGCCGGGTTATGCTCGCGAACCGATACCCCTTCCCGCCGAACGCCCAGCAGCCCGATGGTGACCTTTCCACCGCTGCCGTCATCGATTTCCTTTGTCGTTGGCGTCGCGACAAGCACCTGTTCGGCGCCATCGCGCATTACGACGATCTCCATCGTCTTTCCGGGATTGATCTGAATAATCCGCCGGATATCCTCGAAACGCTCGATTTTACTGCCGTCCACCTCGGTAATCAGGTCGCCGGCCTGGACCCCCGCCCGCGCCGCGGCGCTTTCCGCATCAACGGAACTGATCTCTGCCGGTGTGAACGGTTGCCCGTAAATACTGAAGAAAAAAGCGAAAACCAGAAACGTGAAGATGAAATTCGCCGCAGGGCCGGCGAAAACAACGGCCGCCCGCTGTCCCAACCCCTTGTGTTTGAAAGATACCGCGCGTTCCGCCCGGGTCAGGGCGCGTGTCGCGCCGTCCTCGTCCAGGGTCTCACCTTCACCGAACATCTTTACATAGCCACCTAGCGGGATGGCGCTGATCTTCCAGCGGGTGCCCTTGCCATCGGTCCAGCCGACCAGTTCCGGGCCGAAACCGATTGAAAACACTTCGATGCGGACACCGCAGCGCCGGGCCACCCAGTAGTGACCCAGTTCATGCACGAAGACGAGTACGGTCAGTACGACAACAAACGGCAGCAAGTATTCCCAAATAAAACTGAAATATTCCATTTACTCGCCTGCTGTCGCAGCGGAACGTCCGCCCGATCCGTTCATCAAAATTTCGGCCATCCGGCGGGCCGCCAGATCGCATTCCCTCACATCCTCCAGGGAAGTGAAGGAACAATGGTCATAATCCGACAGGACGTTTTCCACGATCCGCGCGATATCCAAAAACCCGATCCGTCCCGTCAGGAAACCTTCAACGGCGATCTCGTTCGCCGCGCTCAGTACAGTTGGTGCGCTGCCGCCATTCTTCAAGGCCTCCCGCGCCAGCCGCAAAGCCGGGAATCGAACGGGATCAGGCGCTTCGAAGGTCAGTTGTGACAACGCCGCAAGGTCGAGCTTGTCCTGTGGCACGTTCATCCGCTTTGGCCAGGCCAGCGCATAGGCGATTGGCGTCCGCATATCGGGCGGCCCCAACTGTGCCAGAACCGAACCGTCCTGATACGCCACGAGACTGTGGATCACGGACTGCGGATGCACCAGGATATCGATCCGGGATTCCGGCATGTCGAAAAGATAATGCGCCTCGATGAGTTCCAGTCCCTTGTTCATCATCGTCGCGGAATCGACTGAAATCTTCGCGCCCATGTCCCAGTTCGGATGCTTGACCGCCTGCGCCGGCGTCATCGTCTGCATCGCGGCACGGTCCATTGTCCGGAATGGCCCCCCCGACGCGGTCAGGATCAGCCTGTCTATCGCGTCGCGGTTATCGACATCGAACACCTGGAAAATAGCATTATGTTCGGAATCCACCGGCAGCAGCACCGCGCCATGCTCACGGATTTCAGAGACCATCAGCGCACCGGCACAGACCAGACATTCCTTGTTTGCCAGTCCGATCATTGCCCCGCGCTGGATCGCCGCAAGCGTCGGCGAAAGGCCCGCCGCGCCGACGATTGCCGCCATGACGAACTCCGCCTGCATACCCGCTGCCGCGATAACGGCCGCATCGCCGGCGGCGACTTCGATCCCGGTTCCCGACAGGGCGCTTTTCAATGCGCCATACTGCGATTCATCGCTGACCGCGACAAAATCAGGCCGCAGGGACCGCGCCTGCTGTGCCAGCAGGTCGATATTCCGCCGCGCGGTCAGCGCCTTGACGTCAAAAAGCGACGGATTTCGCTCAATAAGGTCAATTGTGCTGCACCCCACAGAGCCGGTCGACCCCAGGATAGTGACTGATCGCGGCGCGGCAACCTGTTCCGTCAAAACCATTCCAGCGGACTCTCCCCTGCAGCAATCGTCACCAGGGCAACCGCCGGCGCTACGGCCAGAAAGCCGTCGAGCCGGTCCAGGATGCCACCATGCCCCGGAATAAGGTTTCCGGAATCCTTGACGCCAACATGACGTTTTACCGATGATTCGGCCAAATCGCCAACCTGCGCGACGACGGCAAATGCCGCCCCGGCAACAGCAATGAATACGGAGCCCGCACCGCTACCGATACGAGCGACGGCCCATGCCGCCACAGCCGCGCAGATCATCCCGCCCAGGAGCCCTGCCCAGGTCTTGGAAGGACTCACCCGGGGCGCCAGTTTGGGGCCGCCGATGCCGCGCCCGGCGAAATATGCGCCCAC
>CAXBEC010000029.1:0-12731 GCA_963974145.1 uncultured Alphaproteobacteria bacterium
GTCCCGATCGCGCAAAAATCTGCCGGACGCAGGCATTGCCGCCCCGACGCCCCGCTTGACGTACCGACCGAGAGAATGACGTTCATAACCTTAGCCATAGTGTACCTTTGCGGGAAATGGCGGCGCAAGTCGTATTGCCCTGGATTCTTGTAATATGGGTACAGACGAGTCCCTTTCCAGCCGGCATCCGCCCTGTCGCCCCCGCCATAGTGCCACCTGTTATTAAGCTAGGCGACGCCGAAGCGTGTACAAGCCCGCAGACCGGAAATTTCCAATTCCGGGGCAATCGTGACAAGGCCGTGATCCGGGTTATAGTCTCGCGTGTTATATTTTCCTAAATTGGCGGCAATCGGTCCGCATTCCCTGCGCCATCCATGGCAATTGCCTGGTATATCGCGGGAATTGGCCTTGCCATGACGGTCGCGGCCGCGGACCCGGGTGCAGAAGCGGCGGATTCGCGCCGATATCTGATTTTGGGCACCGTCACCCTGTCGACACTGCTCTTCGCCATGACGACAACCAATTCCTATGTCGTCCTGCCGCAGATGCAGGGATCGCTGTCCGCCACGCAGGATCAGATCGCCTGGTCGGTAACCTTCAATCTGATGGCGACCGCCGTGATGACGCCCATGTCCGGCTGGCTGGCCAACCGGTTCGGCCGCCGGGCGACTATGCTGTACTGCGTTACGGGGTTTTCCATCGCGTCGGTCCTGTCCGGCACCGCCACGACGCTGGAATCCCTCATCGCCTTCCGGATCGCCCAGGGTGTTCTCGGCGCGCCGATCGTCCCCCTGTCCCAGGCAATCATTCTGAACACGTTTCCGCGCAGCCAGCACGGGCTGGCGACCGCGATCTGGGGGCTGGGGGTCGTCTGCGGCCCGGTCATCGGCCCGACCATCGGCGGCTTTGTCGCCGAGGAATACACCTGGCGCTGGGTATTCTTCATGACGGCGCCGGTCTGCATGCTGGCGGTGTTCCTCGTCTATATTTTCATCACGGACCGGCGGCGCAATCTCGGCACGCGGCTGGACTGGACCGGCTTCCTGGCGCTTTCCGTCGCCATCGCCGCGTTTCAGCTCATCATGGACCGGGGGGACCGGCTGTACTGGTTCGATTCCCCGGAAATCATCCTGGAAGCGTCGGTTGCCGCTTTTGGCCTTTATGTATTTGTCGTCCACACCCTGACCACCGACCAGCCTTTCCTGCCGCCGCAACTGCTGCTCGACCGGAATTTTGCGCTGGGCCTGTGTTTCGCCTTTGCCTTCGGCGCCCTGTCCTTCGTGCCGATGATCCTGATCCCGCCACTGCTGCAGGACTTGCGCAGCGTGCCGGACTCGGTAGTCGGTATCGTGCTGGCGTCTCGCGGTGTCGGCAGCATTATCGGCAATTTCGTGGTTGTCGCGATGGGCCGGATCGACCCGCGGATCGGGCTTTCCATCGGGTTCGGCAGCCAGGCGCTGAGCGGGCTGCTGATGGCGCAATACGATCTGGATGTCACAATCTGGAACGCGATGTGGACCAGCGCCTTCCAGGGGTTCGGGAACAGCTTCCTGTGGGTCCCCCTGACCGTTTTGACGTTTGCGACACTGCAGCCCCGCCAGATGGGCGAAGCGACCGCCGTTTTTCACCTGATCCGCAATCTGGGCAGCGCAATTTTCATCTCTATATGTGTCGGCGCGGTCGTGCATTATTCCGGTGTCAATTACGCGGTTATCTCGGAACATGTGTCGCCGTTCAACGAGGCATTCCAGTATCCCGGCATTGCGGGGGCCTGGAGTATCGAAGGGCTGGGTAACCTGTCCCGGATCGGCGACGAAGTTGAACGGCAGGCGGCGATGATCGGCTATACCAACGCTTTTTACCTGTTCTCCGCCGTCGCAGCCGCCGTCATACCGTTCATTTTTCTGCTGAAACGGCCCGCCCAGGCGGATTAAAGCACAATATGCGCCGGCGAAAGCCGGTGCGGCTCAGCCCGCCGCCGACAGGCCGCCGGCCGGCCATTCATTGACCATGGCCCGCAATTCGCCATAGACCTCCCGCCAGTCCGGCGCGCCGGCGAACAGGGCCTTGTCCTCGGCAATTCTTGCCGCCAGCACTTCGGTTTCCTCATCCGCGAGCAGCCCCGATGCCATGGCCTGCCACAGCCGGTCATCCGGCAGCGCGCGCAGCAAAACCGGCATTTCCTCAGCCATCTCGCGCAACAGCTGTTCGACGATTGCAATACGATTCATGATCCGCCCCTCACGATCTTCAATATGTTACGGTCTGCGTTGCAAGCAACATGCCGCTGTCAGCGAGATATGGTTTATCGCGACGTTGCTCATTCGAATGCCGCTTCATGCCGCCAAGTCGGCAGGAATTGGTTGTCTCTCCACACAACCAATTTAAGATTTTTGACCGATTCGGGTGCATACGAGAAGACCGAATCGTTCGATCATTGTGGATTTTGCCCTTTCAGCGATCACGCTGCGCCGTTATATGAAAGCCATGACAACGAATTCCCGCGCATGGCTTCGCCCGACGATGGAATATGGCCCGCTGGCTGTTTTCTTTGCCGTCTATCTGACATTCGGCCTGATCCCCGCAACCGGGGCGCTGATGGCGGCAACGGTTGTCGCGATTGCGGCCTCCTATATCCTGGAGCGGCGGATCCCGATTATCCTTGTCGTCACCGCCACTGTTGTTCTGGTATTCGGCGGTCTGACGATCCTGCTGGACGATGAACGCTTTATCAAAATGAAGCCGACGATCGTCCAGGGCCTGTTTGCCGTGGTGCTGGGCGGCCTGGCGATCAGAAAACCCCTGCTGAAACCGCTGATGAGCGCCGCGTGGCAGCTCACGGATCAGGGCTGGAACACGCTGACCTTCCGGTTCGGCGTTTTTTTCGCCGTCATGGCGGTCATTAACGAATTTGTCTGGCGCACCCAGAGCACCGATTTCTGGGTCAATTACAAGATCTTCGGCGCATTGATCCTGACCCTTGCCTTCACGGCCAGCCAGGCGCCGCTGATCATGCGCTACCAGGTGGTTCCAGCCGACGATAACGCCGATAAAGACAACAGCTGACCCTGCGTCAATCTTTTGATATCTCGCCCCAGGCGTTGTCCAGCGCATTGGTCCGCGTGGCGAAAACATCCTGACCGCGGACTTCGTCGAAATGCTGTAACGCCCAATGCGACGACGGAAAGGCCAGGTCGTCCCAGGGGATTTCGTCCCAGGCGAACAGCGCGACGTCTTCGCTTTCCTCGCCCGCCGCAAATTCCGGTTGCAGCAGCCTGGCACGATAGATCAGTTGAATCTGGCTGATCCGCGGGACATTGTAGACGGCCAGCAACGCGTCGATTTCAATCTCCGCGCAGGCTTCCTCCCGTGTTTCGCGGATTGCGCCATGCGCGGCGGCTTCATGCAGCTCCAGGAATCCGGCCGGAATTGTCCAATGGCCCTTGCGCGGGTTGATAGCACGCTTGCAAAGAAGGAAACGATCCTCCCAGGTCACCACCGCGCCAACGACGACCAGCGGATTTTCGTACTGGATATAATTGCAGTCGGGACAGACGAGCCGCTGCCGATTGTCACCCGCAGGTACGGTCCGCACACGGGGACCGGCGCGATCAACGGCTTTTGACGGGGTTGTATTGCTGGCGTCAGACATGCCGATAGTCTGGATCGCATACGCGACCCAGACAAGTAAAACTATCGGTTTATGTCGTTAACCCGCCCAATGGCGGAAATACAATTAGAAAGACACAGGGTCGATGCACCGCATCAACCCTGCTTTCGTTATGCAAAAATGTCTACATTCGTACCACGCGACGGATCGCCGGACGATGTCGTCCCGCCTGTCGCCGCCGTAGTCGCAGCAGATGTGGACTCTGTGCTTTTGCTATTCGTAGTAGCGGATGCCTGCAATTCTTGCTGGGCAGTACGCTGCGTGCTGTTTAACTGTGTCGACGAGATTGCCGTTGACACAGTCGACCCTGCAACTTCACCTATAGCCACCAGTTTCTCCTTGGCTTGCTTCAAATAATCGCTAGTACACCGAACATAGCGGCGAGTGATTAATGAACCTCTAAGGAGATTAGTTAACGGTAAGATTTCGTTCTTCAGGGCTGCCTGCGCACACGCCATATTACGTTGGCGGCATCATCAGCAATCAGCAGGCTGCCGTCCTGCGCCAACGCCAGACCGGCAGGCCGGCCAATGACTTGCGCGGTATTTCCGCCGCTCCAGCCTTCCGCCGTATCGACCCAGAACCCCGTGACGAAGTTTTCGTATCCGCCGGTCGGCCGGCCATTTTCGAACGGTACCCGGACCACCTTGTATCCGGTTGGCCGGGCCGCATTCCACGAACCGTGCAGCGCGACCAGCGCATCATCGCGCCAGTCCTGCGGAAACTGGTCGCTGTCGGCAAAAACCAGACCGAGCGGCGCCGAATGCGCCTGGAACAGAACATCGGGTACGATACTCTGCTGCACCAGATCGGGCCGGCGTTCCGCGAAACCCGGCTGCGGATTGGGACCAATATAGGCATAGGGCCAGCCGTAGAATTCGCCGTCCTGAACTCTGGTCAGGAAATCGGGCACGAGCCCGTCGCCCATCCCGTCGCGTTCGTTGACCACGGTATACAGTGCGCCGGTTTTCGGATGCACCGCGATACCGACGGGGTTCCGCAAGCCGCCGGCAAACGTCCTCCCGCCGGAACCATCCATGTTGAAGCGGGTCACGGTCGCCCGCGGCGCCGATTCCTCGCTGATATTCGAAGCACTGCCTATCGCCGCATAGATATAGCGACCTTCGGTGTCGAACGCGATGTTGCGTGTCCAGTGCCCGCCCGCACCGCCGAACGCGCCCGGCGGCGTTATCCGCTCCGACAGCGCGGCGCTGGCCGGCAAGATAGGGAAGACGCCAGATACCCCGTAAATCAGCGATGTACAGATAGCCGTCCCGCAACGCGAGACCGTGCGGCCCGTCCAGCCCGGTGACAAAAGGTACGATCTCGTCGGCATGGCCGTCCGCGTCGGAATCGATCAGCAGCGTAATTTCGTCGATCGCGGTCTGGGCCAGGAAAACATCGCCGTTTGGCGCCACCGCCATCCAGCGGGCATGGCTGAGACCGCCGGCGAAAAGGGTCACCTCATATCCATCTGGCGCCACCGGCTTCTGGTCGGGTTCGCGCCGGATCACGTCCATTCCGTTCGATGCGCTGCGCGTCGCGTAAGGCGCGGGCAGGTCTGTCGCGCGGATGTGGAATTGCTGACCGGGACGGTCGTCCGGCGGCGCGGCCGCCACGGGAAACGCCACCAGCAGCAATACGGCGAGAAATTTACATGACATTGAACGTTGCGGCATTTAACAACTTCTTAAATGAACAAATTAGCAGATTGTTAAATCTATAGTTTCAATCTGGCATTGTTTCCACAATACACTGCCAGCGAAGAACCTTTGTAATAGCGTAACGATTTTTTAACCAAGATTACGCTTAATCGTACCATGCGGCCCTACGCCTCCAGAATTATAAATGGATAGCATGCAGCACCTAGAAGAAACGGTTCCCTGGCGAAAGCGGCCCGAAGTCGGCAATGTCGACTCACTGCTCGCGCTGGCCCGGGATCGGTCACTCGCCGGTCGGGAAACGCTTGCCGCCGCCGTGGGCGACCTGTTCGGCGCCGAAAACGGCACGCTCAACGAAACAGAACATGCCATCATGCACGATATCCTGAGCAAGCTGGTTCAGGATGTCGAAACAACCGTCCGACAGAAGCTGGCACAGAAACTTTCGCGCATCGACAAGGCGCCACATGAACTGATTCTCGAATTGGCCAATGACCAGATCGAGGTTTCGCTGCCGATTTTGCAACGCAGCAACGTCCTGCAGGACAGCGAACTGATCGAAATCATCCAGCATCGTACAATGGAGCATCAACTGGCCATTTCGATGCGCCCCGAAATCAGCGAGATGGTCTCCGACGCTCTGGTCGAGACGAATAATCCTGTCATCGTTGCGACACTGCTGCAGAACCGTGGCAGCGCCATGTCGGTCAAGTCACTCGCGCGCCTGGTCGATCTTTCCGAACAGGAAGCCGTATACCGGAAACCACTGCTGAAACGACGCGAACTGAGCCAGGAAATGGCGCAGAAGATGTACTGGTGGGTATCCGCGGCGCTGCGCCAGGATATCCTGTCGCGTTACGAACTGAGCCCGGACATTTTTGACGACGCCATGGAAGGCGCCGTGCAGGACAGCCTGCATGACAGCGGCCATGCCGTTAAAAAAGCAGATGATTCCCTGCAGTCGCTGTTGACCCTGGACGAAGTCGCCCAGCACCGGATGGTAAAGGCGTTGCGTGAAGGGAAAATCCCGACATTTCAGTCGATGATGTCCCAGGCAAGCGGATTACCACTGCCGGAACTCCGGCGGATCATGTTCGAATCGGGCGGCGAAAACCTTGCGATTGCCTGCCGCTCGGTCAATCTGGCGCCGAATGTCTTTGCAGCGATTTATCGACTGCTCCGGTCCGGCGGAAAGCTCGAAGACAACCTGCCAAGCGGTGACCTGACGCGGATTACATCGCTGTATCTGGACGTGAATCCGGATCATGCAAAGGCGGTCACCCGGCAATGGCGCCGAAATCCGAACTATGCCGCCGCGATCGAAAAGATTTCGGTGGGGGCCGACGGCCACGGATAGCCGGGTTTCAGGCCCGGCTGCATGCTGAAGTGATACTTTCCGCATTTTTCTGTATGCTGGGCGCCAGTATCGGGAAACCGTGTGCGTCATGACCTCATCCGTACCTGCGGCAAAGAAAATTGACCTGGACGCGCTGTTGCGAATGGCACTCGACCGTTCATCGACGGGGCGTAGCGAACTCGCCCGTTCTGTCGCCGAAATCGGCCTGGAAGAGAACACCGGGTTGAGCGAACGGGAAACCCAGTTGATCTTCGACATTCTGTACAAGCTGATCCATGGCGTGGAAATGCGCGTGCGCCGTGACCTGGCGCAACGGCTGGCCTCCCGGCAGGATGTTCCCCGCGACCTGATTGTCACCCTGGCGAATGACCAGATCGACGTCGCCTACCCCATCCTTGTCGGCAGCACCCTGCTGCACGATGAGGACCTGATCGCCATTACCCATGACAGGGCCGTTTCACATCACATCGCGATTACGCTGCGGGAATATATCAGCATTGCAGTATCAGACGCGCTGATCGCCACCGACAATGTTGAGGTTATCGATTCGCTGGTCCGCAATCCCGCCGCCGAATTGTCCGAACCGACAATGGCGCACCTGGTAGAGATGTCGCGGGACAAACCGCCGCTGCGCCGGCCGCTGCTGCAGCGATCCGATATCAGTCCCGGCCTCGCCTGGCAGATGCACCAGTGGGTCGGCGATGCGCTGAAGCATTTCATCGATGAAAAATATCCGGGCGGCATCGACCAGATCGGCGACGAGATCGACGATGCGGTCCGCGACGCGATGTCGGCCGGGCGCGCAGCACCGCCGCCAGACCGTTCCGAACTGGTGTCCGATATCGAACGAAGCAGCGGCATTTCGGTTGACGTGCTGATCCAGACCCTGCGCGATCAGGACATCGAATTGTTCGAGGCGCTGTTCGCACGGCTGGCCGATATCGACCTGATGGCCATGCCCATGATTGTGTACGACCCCGGGGGCGAGCCCTTTGCCATCGCCTGCAAGGCCTGCAATGTGTCGATGCACGATTTCGAGGAACTGTACCGCTTGTTGACCGCATCGCTTTCCGGCAGCGACGATGACGCCGGTTCATCGGAATTCACGACAATCCGGTCATTTTACGGCCGCCTAGACGGGAATGCGGCGCGCCGGGTGCTGAACGAATGGCGCCGGACGCCGGCGTCGGCCTGGCAGGCGTCAACCTAGCATCGGCACCTCCCGACAAAAACTGGCGCCATCACACTAGTGCTGCATCCCTGCAGCGATTACTGTAATTTTTCGCATTTTCCGCTACAGGTTTCTGTAGGCCAATCACATCAGGAGTCACAATGCCGCTGCAAGGAGTGCCGATAGCGCTATTGGGCCTTGTCGCGGCCGGCGTCATTCTCCTGCTGATTTCCTTCCGGTTTGCCCGTGGGCGCGCGACGCGGCAGTTGCTTTCCGCCGGTCTGGTCTTCCTGCTTGTCAGTGCATTCGCCATCTCGGCGGATGTCCTGCCGGCGCTGGTCAGTATCGAAAGCGAGCACACCTTCGCGGTTCTGCTGCGGCAGGTGGCCAGCGTGCTGTGGTGGCTGGCGCTTGCCAATCTTGCGATCCGGATGACCGAAGTCCTGCTGTGGCGGGGCCTGTTCAGCGAACAGAATATCCCCAAGCTGCTGAAGGATGTCCTTGGCGCGATCTATTATATCGGCGCGCTGTTCGCGATCGTCGCCTTCGTATTCGAACAGCCGGTGACGGGTCTGCTGGCGACATCGGGGGTCGTCGCGGTCGTGCTGGGCTTTGCGCTGCAGAACACGCTGAGCGACGTGTTCTCCGGCATCGCCCTGAACATGGAGCATCCTTACCGCCAGGGTGACTGGATCCGCCTGGATAACGGGTTCGAAGGCGAGGTTGTCGAGGTCAACTGGCGCGCCACCCATCTGCGCAGCCGGCAGGAATCGGAAATCGTCCAGCCCAATTCCGGCATGGCGACGGCGCGCATTACGAACTTCCATTACCCGGACCGCGGCTATGCCTTCAACATACAGGTCCGCATCGATTACCGGGTGCCGCCGGCGCGGGTGAAGGCGGTCCTGAAAGCCGCGGCCATGGCCTGCGAACGGGTCAAGAAACACCCCGCGCCAGTGCCTCGTGTCCTGAGTTTCGAAGATTCGTTCGTGATGTATGACATGAAGATCTGGGTGTCGGATTACGGTCAGCATCCCGACAATCTTGACGAAGTCCTGACCCGCGTGTGGGAACATCTGCGCTGGGCCGGCATCTCTTTCGCCTTCCCGCAACGCAATGTTCACCTGTACGACAAGGAGGAACGCGACGAACAGGAATCGCTGGCGGTCAGCGAATTGCTGCAGCAGATCGACCTGTTCGTGACGCTTCAGGACGAAGAAAAGGAATTGCTTGCCTCGCAACTGGAACAGCGCCGCGTACGGGCCGGCCAGCGGATTGTCGAGCAGGGCGCGGAAGGACAGTCGCTATACGTTATTGCAGAGGGTCTGCTGGAAGTCCGGGTCATGTTTGAAAACGACGGTGTCGAGCACAAGGTGGCGCAGGTCGGCCCCGGCGATTTCTTCGGCGAGATGTCCCTGCTGACCGGGGCGCCACGCAGCGCCAGCGTTATCACGCTGACCGATGTTATCGTCTACAAGATCGAAAAAGTGCATATCGAGCCGATCCTGAAGGCCCGGCCGCTGATCGCCGAATCCCTCGTGGAACTGTTGAGCGCCCGACAGGAAGCAACCCAGGCCCTGGCCAATACACCAGCAACCATCGGCGCGACGGGCGATTCGGGAACGCACGGTTATGCCGAACAGATGCTCAGCCGGATCAAGGGCTTCTTCCAGCTGCATTGAGCGAAACAACGCCGCTTGCGACCGAAAGATTTTGAGCGTCAGCCCGCGTTCAGCACCGCCACACCCGGCAGTTCCCGTCCTTCGAGCCATTCCAGGAAGGCGCCGCCCGCGGTCGATACATAGCTGAAGTCATCGGCGACGCCCGCATGGACCAGGGCCGATACCGTATCGCCGCCACCCGCCACGGTGGTCAGGGTTCCGGCCTTCGTCAGCCGCGCCGCCGCCTGCGCCACCGCAACGGTGGCGGTATCGAAGGGCGGCACTTCGAACGCGCCAAGCGGCCCGTTCCAGACCAGCGTGCGGCATTCCGCAAGATGCGCTTCAATCGCCGCGATGCTTTGCGGACCGAAATCCAGGATCATCCGGTCGTCCGGCACCGCATTCACGGATACCGTGGCACTTACCGCACCTTCCTTGAATTCAGTCGCGACTACCGCGTCGACGGGCAGGACAATGGTACAGCCCGCCTTCTCGGCGCGCGCCAGGATGTCCCGCGCCGTATCCGCCAGGTCCTTTTCACACAGGCTGGCACCGACGGCGACACCCTGCGCGAACAGAAATGTATTGGCCATGCCGCCGCCGATGATCAGCCGGTCGACACTGGCGACCAGATGGCCAAGCACATCCAGCTTGCTGGACACTTTCGCCCCGCCGACGATGGCCGCGAGCGGGCGTACCGGGCTTTCCAGTGCAGCACCCAGCGCCTTCAGTTCCGCTTCCATGTTCCGGCCCGCCGCCGACGGCAGCAGCCGGGCGATGGCGTCTATCGATGCATGGGCGCGGTGGGCCGCCGAAAACGCATCGTTCACATAGATATCACCCAGCGCCGCCAGACCGGCGGCAAACCCGGCATCGTTCGCTTCCTCACCCGCATGGAAGCGCAGGTTTTCGAGCAGCAGAACACCATCCGGCGCCAGCGCATCAACCGCTTCCTGCGCCGGTGCGCCGATACAGTCCGACGCGAAGGCGACGGACCGGCCGCCAAGTGCGACCGATAATGCCGCCGCAACGGGACGCAACGTCATCTCCGGCACGACCTTGCCTTTCGGGCGGCCAAAATGCGAAAGCACGACGACTTTTGCCCCCTTCCCGATCAGGGTTTCGATCGTTGGCGCAAGACGGTCAAGCCGAGTCGCATCGGTTACGGCACCATCGCGCATCGGGACATTCAGGTCGCCGCGGACCAGCACGCAGCGGCCCGCAACATCGATATCATCCAGTGTCTTGAACATGGCTCTTTCAGTTTTTTGTCTATTTAATGGCTGCCGCTTACTAGCACGCCGAAACCCGACAGGGTATCCTTCCCTGATTGAAATCGGGGAAAACAGACCTCCATGCTGAATGAATTGCAGCACGCGGAGCTGGCGCAGTGGTTACGGGACAGTGAAAAAATCACGCCGACGGAAGATGAAATCGTCGGTACTCACAAGACACTGGCCTATTATATCGAGTGCTGGGGCCCGCCGCATGAAATCGCAGCGCTGGGCAGCGGTGCGGAATTGTCGATCTGGCGTGGAGAGGGGTATGCTTTCTGGATCGCCGATTTTGGCGAGGTAAGGGCTGCGGCCGTTTACTGAACGGGGCAGGAACAGGATTGCAGGTGGACGATCGCGAAAACCATATGGCGGCACTGCGCCAGACCGGATTCTGGGGCCGGGCGGCAGCGGGCTGCCTGATCATGGCCGAAGAAACCGGGCGAATCCTGATTCCACATCGGTCCGAGCACTGCCAGCAGCCAAATACCTGGGGCACCTGGGGCGGCGCCCTTGACCATGGCGAAACGCCGGTGGATGCGGTGCTGCGCGAACTGTCGGAGGAAGCGGGATTCCACGCCCCGGTAGAAACCATTCCGCTATATGTCTTCCGGCATGAATCGGGATTTCAGTATCATAACTTCCTGATCATGACGGTCCGGGAATTCGAACCCGCCATCAACTGGGAAACCCAGGCCTTTGCCTGGACGGAATTCGGCAACTGGCCCGAACCCGCCCATTTCGGGCTCACGGCGCTGCTGGCGCATGATGAGAGCCTCGCGATCCTGGAACAGAAAGCACTGGCTGCCGCGAAGCGGCCCTAATCCACCGCTGCTTTTTTTGACGGCCACATCAGCATCAGTCCCACAAACAGCGCGGGCACGGCACAGACGATGAACCCGAGGCGGTAGCTGTCCGTGACGCCAAGCAGCGTCGAATACAGCAGCGGCAGGGTCAACCCGCCGAACTGGCCAAAGGACAGAACCCCGCCGGTCACGGCGCCGCGCATCGAATCCGGCGCGAGTCGTACCGCTTCCGCCAGCAGCACCCCGTGCCAGGAAAATACCGTGGCACTGACACCGGCGGCGACCAGGATGATCATCGATTTGGACCAGCTGGCATCGAACAGGCCGGTCAGGCCGACAGTGCCCGCCATCGCCAGCGCCAGGACGGCCAGCATCACGCGCGGTGACACGTAACTGCTGCTGAGCCAGCCCCAGAATATACGTCCCAGCACCGCCACCGATGTCGAGATGGCAAAGATCTGACCCGCTTCCTTGAGGCTGTAGTCGAGATGGGTCAGGTATATCACGAAATACGCGGTGAAGGTCGCCTGCAGCCCGACGAAGGCAAAACAGCCGAAGGCAAGGCGACGGATTTCCGGCTTGCCCAGCACCAGGGATATGGTTCCCTTGAAATCCGAAAGGCGGAATTTCCGGGTCATGTCCTTGTCGCTGTCGAATTCGCCACGCAGCGGTTCCAGCATGACCGCGAAGACAATGCAGGATGCCCCGATAATCAGCAATGTATCGCGCCAGTCGAACTTGTCGGTGAGATAGGGACCAAGCAGCCCCGCGAGCAGTAACCCGGCAGGCACCGCCGTCTGCTTGATGGAAAACACCAGCGGCGCGCGCTTCGGCGGCGAATAGCGTCCCAGCAGATGGGAACTGGCAGGAGTGGAAAAGGCAGAGCCGCCGATGACCACAGCCGACACGGCAATTATCGGCAGGATCCCCGGCGATGCCAGCCACAGACCGAGGCCCATCATGACCAGCGTTACCTGGCTCATCCGCAGCGCGCCATAACGAACGATGATACTGCCGCAACCGACCTGAACCACCAGCGAGGTCGCCGCGATCATGCCGATATAGATCCCGAGCCAGGACGGGTCGATATCCAGGTCCACGAGGATCACCGGCGCCAGGATTGCCGGCAGG
>CAXBEC010000030.1:0-12650 GCA_963974145.1 uncultured Alphaproteobacteria bacterium
TCCCTTGGCGGCGAGTTGGCCCACGTCGAAATTCTTTATCGGGCCGGATGCATTGCCGAAGGAAACAAACATCCCGCGCGGTGACAGGCAATCAAGCGTGCCGGGATACGTATCGTTACCGATTGAATCGTAAACCACCGGGACGCCCTTGCCGTTGGTTATTTCCCGCACCCGTTCCGGGAAGTTTTCCCGCGTGTAGACAATCGGATGATCGCAGCCATGCGCCTTCGCGATTTCCGCCTTTTCGTCTGAACCGACGGTACCGATGACGGTGGCGCCGATCTGCTTCAGCCACTGGCAGGCGATCAGGCCGACACCGCCGGCCGCCGCGTGAAACAGCACAGTATCGCCAGGCTTTACGGTATAGGTGCGCCGGATCAGATATTCCGCCGTCATGCCCTGCAGCATCATCGCCGCCGCTGTTTCGTCTGAAATGCCGTCAGGGATCCTGACAACTTTTGCGGCCTCAATGATCCGCTTTTCGGCGTAGGATCCCGGCGGGCCGGCGGCATAGGCAACGCGGTCACCGGTGTTGACGCTGGTGACGCCATCGCCGACGGCGTCGACAATTCCGGCGCCTTCCATTCCAATCCCGGCCGGCATCGGCAGCGGATACAGACCGCTGCGATGGTAACAATCGATATAGTTCAGCCCGACGGCGGTGTGGGTAACGCTGATCTGGCCCGGCCCGGGTGCAGCAACATCGACGGATTCCCACTTCATAACTTCGGGGCCGCCCTGCTCGTGAATTCGTATTGCGTGGGTCATGGATATTCCCTGTCTGTCTGGTTGGTTGACTGGTTTTAGCGCAGTGCTGCGGAAAAAGCCGCGGCCGTTCGTTCATGCGCGAGTTTGGCGGCGGCTTCGTCATAGTGAACGCCGTTGTTTCGGGTAAAGGCGTGATTGACGGCGGGATAACTGTAGCAGGTCACATGCGGGTGGCCGGCCAGGCCCTGGGTGATTGCCGTCTGCGCCGCCTTGTCGACAAATTCATCTTCCTCCGCAATATGAAGGATCGTCGGCGCGGTGATATTTGTGGCCTGGTCCAGCCTTTCGTTGATGCCGACACCATAATAGCTGACATTGCATTCCGCGTTGGACCGGCAGGCCATAAGATAGGCCAGCAGCCCGCCGAGACAGAACCCGACGGTACCGGCCTTGCCGGTGCAACCGTCGATCCCGCGCAGATGCGTCAGGGTTGCCTTCAGATCCTCGATTCCCTTGTCCACATCGAAACCCTGGTAGAGTTTGAAGGCCTGTTGCCATTCCGCTTCGGTCTGGTCGGTGATCTGAATTCCCGGTTCCTGGCGCCAGAACAGATCCGGGCTGATTGCGATATAGCCCATGGCGGCAAACCGGTCACAATGTTCGCGCATATCCGCATTGACGCCGAATATTTCCTGAATGGCGATAATGCCCGGACCGGTTCCCCCGGAAGGCATTGCCAGATAGGCCGAGAAATCGCCGTCGGCACCATGGATTGTAATGTCAGGCATTTGTATGGTCCCCCGCTTTTCTTTTTCCGGTTAAGCTGTCCGCAGAGTATCGCCGTGACAGGATCGTGTCATCCTGTTGCGGCGGCTTTACACGAAGAGGGGACCGGCCTCGTGGGCCAGAAGTTTTCGTTTCGTGGGCGCGCCGTCACCGCCGGAGAACCCGCCGATGGCGCCACCGGCGGCCAGGACCCGGTGGCAGGGTACGATAATGGGGACCGGATTATGGCCGCAGGCCTGGCCCACGGCGCGCGCAACACCATCGATACGGTTGGCGAGTTCGCCATAGGACCGTGTTTCGCCATAGGGGATAGCAATCATTGCCGCGCGGACACGGGCCTGAAAGGGCGTTTCCGGCGGTACGAGCGGCAGGTCGAAGGTCCTCGCCGTTCCGGCAAAATATGCGCGCAGTTGTTCCGCGGCGTGGCGCAACAGAGGTGTTTCACGGGTTTCCGACGGGCCCTCTCCGATCGTGATCTGTTGGATTACAGTCTCGTTCGCGGTGATATGCACGGGGCCGATCGGCGTTTCGAGGACAAGGGTCTCCATGGATTGATCCTAACGTGTTGCCAGGTCGGTCCGAAGGTCACTGGCATTGGTCAAGGGTGGTGAACAGATCATACCCTGACAGACATAGGCGGTTGCCTTGTTGTCCTTCTGTCCCTTGCCATAGGCAGGATGTGTGGTCGGCAGGTCTGAATCCGGCGGCAGAACGGCGAGGATTTTGTTTGGTACGCAGACATCGGTTACCGCGCGGCGCAAGGCGATTGTATCGTCACTGTCCGGAGACCCGGCAATGACGACCTGTACCGCATTGCGTAGCAGGTCATTGGCGTTTAACAGGGTCGATAGGGGAAAAACGTTGCGCTCCAGTTCGCCGGAAAAGGCAGCGATAATACCCTGCGCCTTGTCCAGCCAGGTGTTGTCCCCGGTGAGGTAGTACAGACGGGCAAAAACGGCGGTCAGCATGCCGTTACCGGATGGCACCGCGTTATCCGCTGCGGATTTGGTGCGCGTAATCAGGCCAGGCGTGTCGTCCGCCGCGAGGAAATAACCGCCGCCCTGCGTGTCGGCGTAATGCCGCTCCACAATATCCAGCCAGGCTGTTGCCGCGGCGCAATAGGCAGGGTCGCCACAGGTTTCGAACAATGCCAGGGCTGCCCGGCACATGGCGGCGTAATCATCCAGGGTGGCCGGATGGTTCAGCTTCCCGGCGCGCCAGGCATGGCGCAGCCTGCCGTCGATGGTCATCTGATCATGGACGAATGCGAAGGCGCGCGCGCCGGCGTCGATCCAGTCCTGTCGGCCGAAGGCGGCGCCGGCATTGACCAGGGCCGCGATCATCAACCCGTTCCAGTCCGCGAGTACCTTGTCGTCCTTGCCGGGCTGGATTCGGGTCTTGCGGATGGCCAGCAGTGTCTGGCGACAGGATTTCAGGATGTCTTCAATTTCGTCATTGGCCAGCGCCACCGTGTTCAGGCGGTTCAGGATATTGTGCCCTTCCCAGTTTCCCGTGGCGGAAACGTCATAGTATTTCTTGAACAATGTTGCATCCGGGCCGAGGGCGGCATCAATTTCCGCTTCGGACCATACACAGAACTTTCCCTCCTCCCCTTCGCTATCGGCATCGAGGGAGCTGTAAAAAGCGCCTTGCGGGTCTGTTATCTCGCCCATTACCCAATCCACGGTTTCGGCCACGCGCTGGGCAAACAGCGGATTACGGGTTTCTTGCCACAGCATGGTCAGCAGATCGACGAATTGGGCATTGTCGTACAGCATTTTTTCGAAATGTGGCGCCAGCCAGCGCTCATCGGTTGAATAGCGCGCCAGCCCGCCGCGAAGATGATCATAGATTCCGCCCTGGCACATCTGGACCGCGGAAAGCAGGACACCATCGGCACAGGTTTTTTGACCGGTTCGCTTGTAGGCCCGCCAGAGCTGCTCGAGAAATGACGGCTGGGGGAATTTCGGTGCGCTGCCGATTCCGCCATGGACGGGATCGATTTCCCGGACCAGCCGTTCTGCAACCATATTCATGCGGGCTGTCGGTATTTCGCCGCCGGATTCCGAATGACCCAGGCGTTTCAGGCCGTCGACGAGCGCCGTTGTGTTGTTTTTTACCCGTTCGGGATCTTCCCTGTAGACTCCCGCAATCCCTTTCAGGACGTCTGTAAATGCCGGTCGTCCAAACCGGGCTGTCGAGGGGAAATAGGTGCCGCCCCAGAAAGGTTCGCCTGCGTCGTTGAGGAATATCGTCAGGGGCCAGCCGCCCTGCTCTCCGAGCATCTGCAAAGCAGCCTGGTAAATCACGTCAATATCCGGGCGTTCTTCGCGGTCCACCTTTATGTTCACGAAAAGGTCGTTCATGACGGCGGCGATATCATCGTTCTCAAAACTTTCATGCGCCATGACATGGCACCAGTGACATGCGGCGTAACCGATTGATAAAAGGATCGGTTTCCCGGTTTCCTTGGCGTGGGCTAGCGCTTCCTCCCCCCAGGGACGCCAATGTACGGGATTGTCCTTGTGTTGCAGCAGATAGGGGCTGGTTTCATCGGCGAGGTAATTGCGGGTCATGAATGACGTTATCCTTGGGGAAAGCGGGCGGATGAATAAGTGCGTTGAATGATATAGAGTGACATTGGTTTCGGGCCACGCGGGTCAAGAGGTCCGTATTATAAGAGGATATACGGGGTACGCGGCGTTGAAACGTCAACCTGTGATAATGGACTGAGAGGGCATCGGCTATGAAATTCCAGATAGAAATTGACTGTACGCCGGAGGAAGCGCGGCAGTTTTTAGGCCTCCCGGACGTGGTGCCGATGCAGGAAGCGCTGATGCAACAATTGCAGGACCGGTTATCGGATGCCCTGGCAGGCCGGGATACGGAAGCCTTGCTGAAGGCGTGGTTGCCGGCCGGCGTCCAGGGACTGGATCAGATGCAGAAGGCGTTCTGGTCCCAGTTCATGGCGCCCAAGGGTGAGAAATAGGCCGTCCCGCCCCCGCAAATGAATGACACCATCTTTGCATTGTCGAGCGCTTCCGGCCGGGCCGGAATAGCGGTTATTCGCGTGTCCGGCGATGCGGCAGGTGCGGTCTACAGGGCGTTGTCCGGAAAGCCGCTGCCCACACCACGTATGGCGACACGGGTGCGCCTGCACGATCCGGATGGCGGCGAAGCGCTGGATGATGGTTTGGCGCTCTGGTTTCCGGGGCCGGGCAGTTTCACGGGCGAGGATGTTCTGGAACTGCAGATTCATGGCGGCCAGGCCGTTATTGCCGCCGTGCTTGCGGCGCTTTCCCGGCAGCCGGGGCTGTCGATGGCGGCGCCCGGGGCGTTCACCCGGCGCGCGTTTCTCGCTGGTAAACTCGACCTGACCGAAGCCGAGGGTTTGATCGACCTGATCGACGCAGAGACCGAGGCGCAGCGGCGCCAGGCGTTACGGCAGAGCGCAGGCGCTTTGGGGCAGTTGTACGAGGGGTGGCGTGTCCGCCTGTTGCAGGTGCTTGCGCATTTCGAGGCGCTTATCGATTTTCCGGAGGAAGAGCTGCCGGATTCCGTGATGGTCACGATCGAAAGGAATATAGAGTGTCTTGTCGGCGAACTGACACAACATCTATCCGATAATCGGAAAGGAGAGCGGTTACGGGAGGGTGTTCAGATCGCGATACTCGGTGCGCCAAATGTCGGTAAATCGAGCCTGCTGAACTTGCTGTCGCGGCGTGAAGCCGCCATCGTGTCCTCTCAGGCCGGAACAACACGCGATATCGTCGAAGTTCATCTGGATCTCGGGGGATATCCAGTGGTGCTGGCGGATACTGCCGGGATTCGCGAATCCGGGGATGCGGTGGAAAAAGAGGGCGTGCTTCGGGCGATGGCCCGTGCGCAGTCGGTGGATTTGAAGCTGGTCGTTTGCGAGGCTGGAGCGCCGGAGGAAACGAGATCGTTGGCCCTTATCGATGCTAATACCATTCTGGTGATCAACAAAATCGACTTGAATCCGGGCAAGGTTTCCGGGGTATCGGCATCCCCTGCCCTCGCGGTGTGCCCGGTTTCTGTTCATAGTGGGGCTGGGATCGAAATGTTTCTGGCGGTTCTCGGAAAGGCGGTTGCAGACCGGTTTGGGCAGTCCGGCGCGCCGGTTATTACCCGGGCCCGTCATCGCCAGGCCACCGAGGAGTGTCGGGATGCGCTGATCCGCGCCCGTGCGGCGCCACTTCCGGAACTTGCGGCGGAAGACCTTCGGTTGGCGGTACGGGCTCTGGGGAGAATTACCGGTTCGGTGGATGTGGAAGACCTGTTGGATGTGATCTTTCGGGACTTCTGTATCGGCAAGTGAGTGCGCGAATGTTTCACGTGAAACATTCGGCTATTTTAAAGCGCAATCAAGGTTTTGACTTGCTCCGGTGCCGGCAGTAGATTGCGCGCCATGTCACATTGGGACGTTATTGTTGTAGGCGGCGGCCACGCAGGCTGTGAGGCGGCGGCGGCGGCGGCACGCCTTGGCGCGAGAACCCTGCTGGCGACGCATAAGCCGGAAACCATCGGCGAAATGTCGTGTAATCCGGCGATCGGCGGCCTGGGCAAAGGCCATCTTGTGCGTGAGATTGATGCATTGGACGGGGTCATGGGGCGGGTCATTGACCGCGCCGGTATCCAGTTCCGAATGCTGAACCAGCGCAAAGGCCCGGCTGTTCGCGGGCCCCGGGCACAGGCGGACCGCAAATTGTATCGCGAAGCGATGCAGGAGTTGCTGGCGGGTCAGGCTAATCTGGAAATCAGGGGCGCCGCGGTCGAGGACCTCATGCTCGACGCGGATGGGCGCGTTTGCGGGATCGTCTCTGCGGATGGGTCGCGCCTTTCGGCGCAGACGGTTGTCTTGACCACGGGGACGTTTCTGGGAGGACTGATCCATATCGGGGACGAGAAGATCCCGGCCGGTCGTGTCGGTGAGGCTCCGTCCACGGGTTTGTCGGCGACGTTGGCGCAGTACGGTTTCCCCCTCGGTCGATTGAAGACGGGAACGCCGCCGCGTCTGGATGGCCGGACGATCGATTATTCCGGGCTGACCGTTCAGCCGGGGGACGACCGTCCGGTGCCCTTTTCGACCCTCACGGATCGCATCACCCAGCGTCAGGTCGATTGCCATATCACGACGACAACACAGGCCGGCCATGACCTGATCCGAGCGAACCTGGATCGCGCACCGATGTATTCGGGACAGATCGAGGGAACGGGCCCCCGTTATTGCCCGTCGATAGAAGACAAGGTTGTTCGGTTTGCCGATAAGCCGGGGCATCAGATTTTTCTCGAGCCGGAGGGCCTGGACGATTTTACCGTCTATCCAAACGGGATTTCGACTTCCCTGCCCCGGGATGTGCAGCTTGCGCTGCTGAAGACGATTCCAGGGCTTGAGAATGCAGTGATGATGCGGCCGGGCTATGCGATTGAATACGATTACGTGGACCCGCGCGCATTGGACCATACATTGGAGACGCGCAAGATTCCCGGCCTCTATTTTGCCGGACAGATAAACGGAACCACGGGTTATGAGGAAGCGGCGGCGCAGGGTTTGATGGCGGGGTTGAATGCAGCGCTTTCCGTTGCGGGCCGCGAACCGCTGATCCTGGATCGCGCTGATGCGTATATCGGTGTCTTGATTGATGATCTGGTCACGAAAGGCGCCAATGAACCCTATAGAATGTTTACGTCCCGCGCCGAGTACCGGTTGCGTTTGCGGGCAGACAATGCGGATCAGCGGCTGAGCCCGATTGGTGCGGCCATCGGCTGCCTGTCGGAAATGCGACTCGCGGCATGGTATCGCAAAGAAAAGGCGTTGGCTGAAGCGCGGACATTGGCGCAGTCGTTACGGGCAAGTCCGAATGTGCTCGCCAAACACGGTATCGCGGTGAAGGCGGATGGTGTTGTCCGCGATGTGACGACGCTTCTCGGGTTTCCGGATATTGACCTCGAGCTGCTGTCCGGAATATGGCCCGCATTGGGAAGTCTGGCGCCCGAAATTGCGGAGCAATTGACCAT
Organism: uncultured Alphaproteobacteria bacterium; assembly: GCA_963974145.1. Taxonomy (GTDB): domain Bacteria; phylum Pseudomonadota; class Alphaproteobacteria; order UBA8366; genus MarineAlpha4-Bin1. The sequence continues at coordinate 7,534 of CAXBEC010000030.1, forward strand.
TGACGGGCGTTACAGCGGCTATATGGCGCGGCAGGATGCGGATATACTCGCCTATCGGCGCGATGATCAGCTGGTCTTGCCGTCTGACCTTGATTATGACGCTGTCGGTAGTCTTTCGACGGAAGTGCGTCAAAAACTTCAGGCGGCGCGGCCGCGGACGCTTGGCGCCGCCGCGCGTATTGCCGGCGTGACGCCGGCGGCGACAATAGCCTTGTTGCGTTTTGTTCAGCGACATGCCGCCCGTGTCTGACACTTCTGGCCTGGCGGCGTTCCAGGCCGCGACAAATGTTTCACGTGAAACACTGGACCGGCTCGAAGCCTATGCTGAACTGCTGCGGAAATGGGCACAACGGATCAATCTTGTTGGCGGATCGACTCTTGATGATCTGTGGCACCGCCATATGCTCGATTCGGCTCAGCTCCGGCAACATATTCCAAACGATGCGCAGGTCCTTGTGGATTTTGGCAGCGGCGCCGGGTTTCCCGGGCTGGTTCTGGCCATCATGGGGGTGCCGGACGTCCACCTGATCGAATCGAACCAGCGGAAGGGCGCGTTCCTGCGGGAAGCGGCACGCATCACCGGTACGCCGGTCACGGTGCATTCAGCGCGTGCGGAATCGCTCTCGGGGTGGAAAGCGGATGTTGTCACGGCGCGGGCACTGGCCCCCCTGCCAATCCTTCTGGAATATGCTGCACCATTTGTCTCACCAAGTACATTATGCCTCTTTTTAAAGGGTCGACGCGTCGATGATGAATTGACGGAAACGCAAAAAAGGTGGAATATTACGTATGATATCTTTTCTAGCCTGACAGATCCCGAAGGCAGCATTGTGCGATTGGAGGCTATATCCCGTGTCGACCCTCGTTGAAGAGCTGGTAACCGACCCCGTCATGGGTCCGGTCCCGAAAATCGGGCGCGCCACCCGTATCCTGGCAGTCGCCAATCAGAAGGGCGGCGTCGGAAAAACCACAACAACCGTCAATCTGGCGACGGCAATCGCGGCAACCAACAAGAAGGTGCTGATTATTGATCTCGACCCGCAGGGCAATGCGAGCACCGGGCTCGGGATCGAACGCAATTCACGCAGCGTCACGACCTATGATCTGTTGCTGGGTAATGCGCAACTCGACGATGCCGTTCGTCAGACTATTGTTCCCGGCCTTTCGATCATCCCCTCTTCCGTGGACCTTGCCGGCGCGGAGCTGGAACTTATTGCGATCCCGGAACGGGAATACCGGCTGGTCAATGCCATTCGTCCGGTTTGCGCCGCATATGATTTTGTGCTGATCGACTGCCCGCCGGCATTGGGACTGCTGACACTGAATGCGTTGTGTCTGGCGGATGCGGTGCTGGTGCCGCTGCAATGTGAATATTATGCGCTGGAAGGGTTGAGCCATCTGGTCCGCACCATCGAACGGATCAAGCGCGCCTTTAACCCTTCTCTCGAAATCCAGGGCGTTGTGCTGACCATGTATGACCGTCGCAACAACCTGTCTGATATGGTTGCGGCCGATGTGCGTGAGCATTTTGGTGACAAGGTTTACCGCACCGTTATACCGCGCAATGTTCGGGTATCCGAGGCGCCATCACATGGCCGGCCCGTACTGTTATATGATTGGCGCTGCGCCGGCAGCCAGGCCTATATCCATCTGGCGAGCGAAATGCTGCGTCGCGAACGGAAAGCAGCGGCATGATGGCGGCGGACGAAGCCAAGCGCCGGGGACTTGGCCGCGGTTTATCGGCCCTGCTGGGCGATGAAGAGGAAGATTACGCATCGCTGGACCGGTTGCGGACATCCAAGATGGTGCCGGTCGAATTGCTGCATCCGGGATCGAGCCAGCCCCGGAAACGGTTTGATTCCGATTCCATCGCGGCCCTTGTCGATTCGGTTCGTGAAAAAGGCGTATTACAGCCCCTGCTGGTGCGCCGCCACCCTGTTCAAACGAACGCGTACGAGATTGTTGCGGGTGAGCGCCGATGGCGGGCGGCGCAGCAGGCGTCGCTTCGCGAAGTGCCGGTTGTCATCAAGGAACTTACCGACCGGGAAGCGCTGGAAATCGCGCTGGTCGAGAATATCCAGCGTGAGGACCTGACGCCGATAGAAGAAGCCCGGGGATACCAGCGGTTGATGGATGAATTCAGCCACACCCAGGAAGCCCTGGCGCAGGCGGTCGGAAAAAGCCGCAGCCATATTGCCAATCTGCTGCGGCTGCTGACATTGCCCGAACGGGTACAGGATCAGGTAAACGATGGCGCCCTGTCTGCAGGACATGCCCGAACCCTTGTAACGGCGGAAGATCCGCAGGAGCTGGCGCGCCAGATCATCGAGCGCGGCTTGAATGTTCGCCAGGCGGAGCAACTGGCGAAAGCCGGCAAGCCTGCAGCGTCCCGTTCCCGTCGACTGCCGGACAAGGATCCCAACACGGCTGCCCTGGAAGACAATCTGGCGCAATTGCTGGGGTTGAAAGTGACGGTCCAGATCCGTGGCGAAGGTGGATCATTGAAGATCGATTATGAGACACTGGACCAGCTTGACGACGTTCTGCACCGGCTGACCCATGGTCCCCGGCTGCAAGGGGAACAAGACTAACGCACTACGACATCACGGCTTTTCTCTAATTTCTGGATCGCGGCGCACCCAGCCGCGAAATTTGCAGCGCAGCGCGGCTGCACAGCGATTCAGCCGGTGACCCGGTCCGTTTGCACTGTTGTTCCGCTTCCAGGATCAGGCTGAGTGCCTGCGCCAGTCGGCGCATGGTCCAGTTCCGCAATTGGACACGAAAGGGTCCGGCAGCCTTGAAAAACAATGGCGGGCGAAGGGCCTTCATTGCGACATCGGGTGTCGCACCCTTATCGATATGCGCCATTACAAGCTGAAGCTTCATAAGATGCCGCGCCAGCGCCCGCAGGACTGTGACGGGATTGACGCCTTCCTGATAACTGCGCGTCAGCGCGCGATCCGTGGCCATGGCATCGCCCCCGGCCGCTGCCATGACGACATTGTCCAGCGATAATGCACTGGAATTACCGACGGCAGTGGCGGCATCGGCGAGGCTTACTTCCGCACCAGGACCGACATAAAGCGCCAGTTTCTCCAGTTCGGACCGGCTGAGCCCCCGGTCAGCGCCAAGATTGGCGCATAAATAGGCCATCGCGTCCGGGCTGACACGGATTTTATCGGTCGCCAGCGTATCGTGGATGACCCGTTCAAGCGCCCGTTCATCATCCGCATAACAGGGAATGGCGGCAGCATTTGAAGCGGCTTCGAAAATCTTCCGCAAGGCGGCGCGCGGATTGATATCGCCTGCCTGGACGATCACGAGCGCATCGCCCGGCGAATCCTCAAGAAACTGCTCTATGGGAACCGCTATGGCGTCGGTCGCATCGCGGATCCTGACGACACGGCGGCCGCCTGTCAGAGCAATTGCGGCTGCTTCATCCGCGATGAGGGGCGGGGGTTCACGCAGTTGCGATGGAATCAGCTCAGCGACCAGAAACGGATCCGAAATATCCGCGACAACGGTTTTGGCCAGTATGTCCGCGCGCTCGCGGACCAGCCCGGTATCGGGACCGTAGACCAGAATGGCGCGCGCAGCGCTATCCGGCGCCCGAAGGAATGCATCAATCCGCCCGGCTGCGACCTTCATGCCACGCTCCCGCCTATTCCCCTGCCACGAAAAAAATGCCAAGCCGAATACGGATCGCGTCGCTCACCTCACGCGCGGCGCGGTCGAGTGCATCTTTTTCTGCACTCTTTGTCGCAAAATCTGAATCGACAATATTGAAACTGTTCGTTGATTGCGCTGTTCCGTTGAACAGAACCCGTCCGCTGGCGGCTTCAACAAGGCTATACCTAACATTCAGCTGCAAAATAGCCCGCGTCGCCGTTTCATCCCGTTCAATACCGAGATCCGTTAACGTTACATCCGGTTCCACAATCAGTCGATATACCGGGCGCGCGGGTTGCCCGTATGGATTCAGGCGGTCGAGCAGAAAGTTGCGAATCTGCTGGCCAATGCGGTCCGGGATCGGGTCGACGCGGATCTCGTTGAAACGCGCTGTGGCCCCTGTGTCAGTCGGCGTCGTGCCGTAGAGCGGTTGAAATCCGCAGCCCGCCGCCAGAAACGCCAGGACGGCAACCATACCGGCCCATCGCGTTGCCATGAAGCTAGACGACAACATTGACGATCTTGTTCGGCACGACAATCACCCGCTTTGGCGCGGCCCCGTTCATTATTTTTTGAACCTGCTCCAGCGCGAGCGCCGACTTTTCAACCGCAGCCTTATCGGCGTCCCGTGGCATTTCGATCGTGCCGCGAAGCTTGCCCATGACCTGAACGGCAATGGTAATGGAATCCTCGACCAGCATCGATGGGTCAGCACGGGGCCATGGTGTGTCCGCAAGCAATTCCGAATGACCCAGTATCTGCCATAATTCCTCTGTCATGTGCGGCATCATCGGGCCGAGCAGTTGCACCGTCGTTTCAAAACCAAATCGGCGGACCCAGTCATGCCCGGGGGAATCATCGTTGAAATCACCCAGCGCATTGGTGAGTTCCCGAACCAGGGCAACCGCTCGGTTGAATCGGAATTGTTCAAGCGATTCCGTTACTTCCGATATCGAGCGATGGATAATCCGTTCCATCTTCGCGGCGGAATCATCTAGGGTTTCAGGCCGTACCGCGTTCGCGGGCGCTACCGAAGCATCGGGCGTGACGATCAACCGCCAGACCCTGTTGACGTAGCGCCAGGCGCCTTCGATACCGGCCTCGGTCCACTCCAGATCGCGCTCCGGCGGACTATCGGACATCATGAAAAGCCGACCGGAATCAGCGCCGTATGTCTCCAGGATGACTTCCGGGTCCACAACATTGCGGCGGGACTTGCTCATTTTCTCGGACCGGCCAACCGTGACAGGTTCGCCCGAAGCCGTATCAACCGTAACGCCCTCGGCATCAATGGTTATCTGGTCCGGAAACAGCCAGCCCCCCTTCTCATTCCGATAGGTTTCGTGACACACCATCCCCTGGGTAAACAGTCCGGCGAAGGGTTCGTCCACACCCACGTAACCGCATTTCCGCAGGGCGCGCGTAAAGAATCGTGCATAAAGCAGATG
>CAXBEC010000031.1:0-12252 GCA_963974145.1 uncultured Alphaproteobacteria bacterium
AGGGGCCAGCATCGCCCGCGCCCTGTCGAGATCGGCGGGAGTATCGACACCGAGCGGAACAGTGTCAACGAGCGCCAGGTCTATCCGCATCCCCGCTTCCAGCGCCCGTAGTTGCTCCAGTCGCTCCCGTTTTTCCAGGATGCCGGCCGGCAGCGCCACGAATCGTTCCAGCGCGGCGCGGCGATATGTATACAGCCCGATATGGTGATACAGGGGGCCGTCGCCCCACGGGGCGGTCGCCCGGGTGAAATACAGGGCGCGACCCGTTGTCGCATCCGGGGCGATGGCGGCGATAGCCTTGACCACATTCGGGTTGGTTTTTTCGGATTCCTCGACAATTTCGACGCCCAGTGTCGCGATATCCACACCGGCATTTTCCAGCGGCGCGAAGACGGCGCGGATCGCGTCGGCGGCGATAGTCGGCAGGTCGCCCTGGATATTGACGATGGCGTCGTGTTTACCCTCCGGATCGCAGGTCTGCAGCGCTTCATGAATGCGATCGGATCCGGAAAGATGGCCGGGATCGGTCAAAACCGCGTTTCCGCCCGCGGCCAGGACCGATTCGACAATTTCCGTTTCTCCGGCGGCGACAATAACCGGCCCGATATCCGCCTCCATTGCCCGTCGCCAGACATGGACAATCATGGTCTCGCCATGGATATCGGCCAGCGGCTTGTCCGGAAGGCGGGTGGAAGCCATCCGCGCGGGGATGATGACAATCGGGTGTTTTGGTAAGGACATGTAAACCTGTGCTTGTAACAATCGAACCATATCGTGACGGCGGACCACGTTTTAATGGTGCTTTCGCTGCCATCGCACGACATTGCATTCCGTGCCGATGCAGATTATACCGCTGGCAAGGGATGGCGTAGGGGTAATTCCGCCGGAACAGTGCTGTGCGGCGGATTGTTGATCCGGTAATATGGGCCGGATTGGCTTACGCCGGGGTGAATGAGGGAAACAGACATGAACAGTGATCCGCTTTTTATGAACAAGGTCATTGGTGCGGTGCTTACTGCCGGCCTGATTGCGATGGTCAGCGGGTTTGCCGCACACATGTTTTATCACCCACAGGAACTCGATTCGCCCGTCTATGCGATTGGTGGAAATGCGCCGGCTGAAACCCAGACCGCGGAAGAGCCGGCGGGTCCGGAACCGATTGCGGCAATCTGGGCCTCGGCCGATGTGGCCGCCGGGGAAAAACTGGCGAAGAAATGCACGGCCTGTCACTCCTTTGACAAGGGCGGCCCGAACAAGGTGGGCCCGAATCTGTGGGGCTCGGTCGGTGGCGCAAGGGCGCAAGTGGACGGCTTCAGCTATTCCAAGACACTCCGGGATATGGGCGGCGAATGGACCGTGGCCGACCTGAACGCATTCCTGTTCAAGCCAAAACAGTTCGCGCCAGGTACGAAGATGAACTTCGTCGGATTCAAGAAGGCCGAGGAGCGCGCCGAAATCATTCGTTTCCTGCGTGATCATTCGGATTCGCCCATTCCGCTGCAATAGGCGGGCGCCGCGAAGGGGGCAGCGGACAAGATGCGCTGTCCTGCAGAATATATCGACATTGCCGGGAAACTGGCCGATGCGGCGCGTCCGATTGCGCAAAAGTATTTCCGCGCCCCCCTCGATATCGAGACAAAATCTGACGACACGCCAGTCACACGCGCCGACCGCGAGGTTGAAGCGGTCATGCGCGAAATCCTGCGCGACAGTTTCCCGGAACACGGGATCGTCGGCGAGGAAATGGGCGGCGTTCCCGCGCCGGACGGGGTGCAATGGATCCTGGATCCTATCGACGGGACATCGGCCTTCGCCTCCGGCGTCGCGATGTTCTGCACCCTGATCGGCCTTGCGGTCGATGGAGAATTCGTTCTGGGGCTTGTCGACCAGCCGGTTTCCGGGGAACGCTGGCTGGGGGCGGCGGGACGGGAAACGACCCTGAATGACGCACCGGCCCGGGTCAGCGGCTGCACGGAACTTGCAACGGCGCGCCTGTTTACGACCGCACCGGAATATTATTCGCGCGACGGGGCGCTGGCGGCCTTTCACAGGGTCCGGGACAAGGTTCGGTTCACCCGATACGGGACCGATTGCTATGCGCTCGGCCTACTGGCGTCCGGTCATGCCGATCTGGTGATCGAAACCGGCCTGCATGTCTGGGACTTTGCGGCACCGGTGGCAGTGGTCCAGCAGGCGGGGGGCGTGATGACTGACTGGCAGGGGAAACCCCTGACGCCCCAATCGGACGGCAGTATCGTGGCGGCGAGCACGCCGGCACTGCATGAAGCCGCGCTCCGGCAACTCGCCGGCTAATACGCTTCGAAACATGAGTCCGATGACGCCGGATTGTTTTCCGCTCGAAATCTGGACATTGGCGACGCAAAAGACCACGTATCGTTCTGCGTTTCCGTTATGCTATTCCGTAATGCCGTATGTGCCATGTCAGGGAGCCGAATGTGATCCGTATTCTCGGTGCCGCTATTGCCAGCATCCTTTTCACCATTTCTCCCGTATCGGCGCAGACCAGTGTCAGCCACGGCATCGCCATGCATGGCGACCTGAAATATCCGGCGGATTTCAAACATTTCGATTACGTCAATCCGGACGCCCCCAAGGGCGGCGAGGTCCGGCTTTGGGCGTCGGGCGGGTTCGATACGTTCAACCCTTATGTCATCAAGGGGCGACCGGCGGCAGGGACGGCCATGCTGTTCGAGACGCTGATGACCTCGTCGGCCGACGAACCGTTCAGTGAATACGGATTGCTTGCCGAAACCGTTGAAATGCCGGCGGATCGTTCCTGGGTTGCCTTTACCCTGCGCGAGGATGCGAAATGGCACGATGGCAAGCCGGTAACAGTAGACGACGTCATATGGAGCTTCGAAACACTGAAGGAAAAAGGTGCGCCGTTTTTCCGCTATTATTATGCGAATGTTGAAACGCCCGTGAAAACGGGTGAGCGGACGGTAAAATTTTCGTTCACCGGGGGCACCAACCGGGAATTGCCGTTGATCGTTGGCCAGGCGCCGGTCCTGCCGAAGCATTACTGGGCAGGGCGCGATTTCGAGGCGACGACGCTGGAACCGCCGCTTGGCAGCGGGCCATACCGAATCGTTGATTTCGAGCCGAACCGTCACATCGTGTATGAGCGGGTCGCCGATTACTGGGGCGCCGGTCACCCGACCCAGAAAGGCTTCTGGAATTTCGACCGTGTCCGGTTCGATTATTACCGGGATACGACGGTTGCGATCGAAGCATTCAAATCCGGGGCTTTCGACTACCGGACTGAGAATTCGTCAAAGGACTGGGCGACGGCCTATGACGTGCCGGCAATTCGCGATGGGTCGATGGTGAAGAAGACCTTCGACCACAACCGGACCGCCGGCATGCAGGGGTTTGTCATGAACCAGCGCCGCGCGACCTTCCAGGACCCGAAGGTCCGGCAGGCGCTTTCCTACGCGTTCGATTTTGAATGGTCCAACAAGGCGCTTTTCTACGGGCAGTATGTCCGGACGCGCAGTTATTTCGACAATTCGGAACTGGCTTCCACCGGCGTACCGGATGGCGCCGTTCTCGAGCTGTTGGAACCGTATCGCGGGCAGCTCCCCGACGAGGTGTTTACGACAGCATATGAACCGCCGAAGACGGATGGGAGCGGCAATATCCGGCAGAACCTGCGGACGGCCCTGACGTTGCTGCGCGAGGCGGGCTGGCAGGTGAATCCGGACACCAAGAAACTGACCAACAAAGAGACAGGCGCGGAATTCAGCTTCGAAATCCTGCTGGTCAGTCCGCTGTTTGAGCGCATTGCGCTGCCCTTTACCGGCAATCTGAAACGGCTGGGGATCGAAGCCAGTGTGCGGACCGTAGATTCTTCGCAATACAAAGAGCGGCTGGACAATTTCGATTTCGATATGGCGGTCGGCAGCTGGGGCCAGTCTGCGTCACCGGGGAATGAACAGCGCGATTTCTGGGGAACGGAATCCGCGGGCCGCAACGGCAGCCGGAACCTTTCCGGTATCAGCAACCCGGTTGTCGACGCGCTGATCGACGGGGTCATCGCCGCGCCGGATCGCACCAGCCTGGTCAACAGCGTCCGCGCCCTTGATACAGTGCTGCTGTGGCAGCATCTGGTTATTCCGCACTGGCATATTCCCTATGACCGCTATGTGTACTGGGACAGGTTCGCGCAGCCGGCTGTAATTCCCGATCAGGGCGCGCAGTTCTTTGCCTGGTGGATCGACCCGGTGAAGGACGCCAGGCTGTCGCAATTGCGGCGCGCTGCGACCAGAAAATAGCAGAGCGGATAACGACCACCCATGTTGCCTTATATCATCCGCCGTGTGCTGCTGGTCATACCGACCCTGTTCGTCATCATGGCGATCAATTTCGGGATCGTTCAGTTTGCGCCGGGCGGCCCGGTCGAACAGATCCTGGCGGAACTGGAAGGAACCGCGGTCAGCGCGACGGCGCGCATCGGCGGCCAGGCCGGTGCGGAGGTCGGCGGTAACCGACCGTCCGGCGGGAGTGGTTCGTCCGGTGACAGCCAGTATCGTGGCGCGCAGGGGCTGGACCCAGAATTCATCAAAAGCATCGAGAAGCAGTTCGGTTTTGACAAGCCGCCGCTCGAACGCTTTTTCCTGATGCTGGGCAATTACGCCACCTTCGATTTCGGCACGAGCTTCTTTCGGGACCAGACCGTCATCGACCTCGTGCTGGAAAAAATGCCGGTATCGATATCACTTGGGCTGTGGACGACCTTGCTCGTCTATCTGATTTCCATCCCGCTGGGGATTGCAAAGGCGGTTCGTGACGGTACGCGCTTCGACGTCTGGACCAGCACCATCGTGATCATCGGCAATGCGGTGCCGGCCTTCCTGTTCGCGATCCTGCTGATCGTCGTCTTTGCCGGCGGGCAGTATCTGGACTGGTTTCCACTGCGCGGTCTTGTGTCCGACAACTGGGAAGACTTGTCCTGGCCGGCGCGGATCGCCGATTATTTCTGGCATCTGGCGCTACCGCTGACGGCCCTGCTGATCGGGTCCTTCGCGACATTGACACTGCTGACCAAAAACTCCTTTCTGGAAGAAATCAACAAGCAGTTCGTCGTCACCGCGCGTGGCAAGGGGTTGACCGAGAACCAGGTGCTGTACGGGCATGTCTTCCGCAATGCGATGCTGATTGTGATCGCGGGGTTCCCGTCCGCCTTCATCAGCATCCTGTTCACCAGCACGCTACTTATCGAGATTATCTTCTCGCTGGACGGGCTCGGGTTGCTGGGGTTTGAGGCGGTCATCAACCGCGATTATCCGATCATGTTCGCCACGCTGTACTTCTTTACCCTGCTGGGCCTGCTGATGGGGATCGTCAGCGACGTCATGTACATGCTGATCGACCCGCGCATCGATTTTGAAAGCCGCCAGGGATGACCGATATCGCGGTGCATCAGGACCGGTTCCTCGGTATCCCCATCCGGCCGCTGACCCGGCGCCGGCTCAAGAATTTTACCGCCAATCGCCGCGGGTTCTGGTCGCTGTGGATATTCCTGGCGATGTTCGTCCTGTCGCTCTTCGCGGAAATGATCGCGAACGACCGGCCGATTCTGATCCGATACGATGGCGGCTTCTACACGCCATTCCTTGTTTCCTATGCGGAAACCGAATTCGGTGGCGAATTTCCAACCGAAGCCGACTACACCGATACCTTCGTCGTGGAACTGATCGAAGAAAAGGGCTGGATCCTGTGGCCGACCTGGAAGCGCCGGCGCCGTCGCCGCCGACGGCCCGAAACTGGCTTGGCACCGACGACCAGTCCCGCGATGTCGTGGCGCGGATCATCTACGGATTCAGGGTTTCCGTCCTGTTCGGGCTGATGCTGACGATTCTCAGTTCCCTTGTCGGTATCGCGGTAGGCGCCATTCAGGGCTTTTTCGGCGGGCTGATTGACCTGTTCGGCCAGCGTCTGATCGAAATCTGGGCCGGTATGCCGACGCTGTTCATCCTCATCATTATGGCGAGCATCGTGACGCCGAGCTTCTGGCTGCTGCTTGGCCTGCTGCTGCTGTTCAGCTGGACGGCGCTGGTCGGGCTGGTCCGGGCGGAGGTGCTGCGGGCGCGCAATTTCGAATATGTGAAGGCGGCGCGGGCGCTTGGCGTTCCCGACCGCACCATCATGTTCCGTCATGTACTGCCGAATGCGATGGTGGCGACCCTGACCTTCCTGCCCTTTATTACCTCGGGCGCACTGGTCACACTGACATCGCTCGATTTCCTTGGGTTCGGGCTGCCACCCGGCTCGCCGTCGCTGGGCGAACTGCTGAAACAGGGCAAGGAAAACCTGCAGGCGCCCTGGCTCGGCATCACCGGGTTTGTCATTATCAGCCTGATGCTGACGCTCATGGTATTCATTGGCGAAGCGGTTCGCGACGCTTTCGACCCGCGCAAGACACAGCGCTAGGATTGCTCATGGCAGAAGCAAAACTCCTCACCGTCAACGACCTGTCCGTCAGCTTCGCCACACCCGGCGGCACGGTCGATGCCGTGAAGCATGTATCATTCGAAATTGACCGCGGCGAAACCCTGGCGCTGGTCGGTGAATCCGGTTCGGGTAAGTCGGTCACGGCACTGTCCGTCCTGCAATTGCTGCCGTATCCGGTGGCGAGCCACCCGAACGGCTCCATCCGGTTCAAGGGCGAAGAGGTTGTCGGCGCGAGCGAACCGGCGATGCGAAAGGTTCGCGGCAACCGGATATCGATGATCTTCCAGGAACCGATGACGTCGCTCAATCCGCTGCACAGCATCAAGAAACAGATTTCCGAAACCCTGACCCTGCACAAGGGCATGTCGGAATCAGCGGCGCGGGCCCGGGTGCTGGAACTGCTGAACCTTGTCGGCGTGCAGAATGCCGAACAGCGCCTGACCGCCTACCCGCATGAACTTTCGGGCGGGCAGCGCCAGCGGGTGATCATCGCCATGGCGCTGGCCAATGAACCAGACCTGCTGATCGCGGATGAGCCGACGACGGCGCTGGACGTGACGATCCAGGCGCAGATATTGAAATTGCTGAAGGACCTGCAGGAAGAATTCGGCATGGCGATGCTGTTCATCACCCATGACCTCGGCATTGTCCGCAAGATGGCGGATACGGTTTGCGTCATGCAGAACGGTGAAATCGTCGAAGCCGGGCCGACATCGCGGATATTTTCGCACCCCGAACATCCCTACACCCAACGGTTGCTCGAAGCGGAACCGAAAGGGACCAAGTCGTCGCCCTCTGCCGATGCGCCGGTCATTATCGAAGGAACGGACGTCAAGGTCTGGTTCCCGATCAAGAAGGGCGTCTTTCGGCGGACGGTCGATCATGTCCGCGCGGTGGACGGTATTTCCGTGACGGTGCGCGAAGGACAGACCGTGGGCGTTGTCGGCGAATCCGGCTCGGGCAAGACGACGCTGGGCATGGCGCTGCTGCGGCTTGAACATTCGACTGGCGGCATACGGTTTGATGGACAGAAAATCCAGGGCCTTTCCGTGGATGACATGCGCCCGCTGCGCGGTGAGATGCAGGTTGTTTTCCAGGACCCGTTCGGGTCGCTTTCGCCGCGCATGTCGGTCGGCGAAATCGTTGCTGAAGGACTTAAAATTCACGGTGATTTACTGAACGCCGCAGCACGGGATGCGCGGGTGGTCGAAGCGCTACACGAAGTTGGTCTCGATCCCGAAAGCCGGTTCCGTTACCCGCATGAATTTTCCGGCGGGCAGCGCCAGCGAATCGCCATCGCCCGCGCGATTGTCCTGAAGCCGAAATTCATCGTGCTGGACGAGCCGACCTCGGCATTGGACATGTCCGTTCAGGCGCAGATTGTTGACCTGCTGACCGATCTTCAACGCAAGCACAGGCTTGCCTATCTGTTTATCAGTCATGATCTCAAGGTTGTGCGTGCGCTGGCGGATCATGTCATTGTGATGAAAGACGGCAAGGTCGTCGAACAGGGGCCGGCGGATACGATCTTCGACAATCCGTCGGAAGCCTATACAAAGGCATTGATGGCGGCCGCTTTCGATCTTGAATTCGATGAGCAGGCGGTGGCCAGCGGCGTCGTTAACGTGTGAGACCATGACCCTGATTATCAAATCCGATTTTGCCCGCGACGATATCTGGCGCGACGCCTTTCATTCGGTATGCCCTGAACTGGCCTGCCGCAGCTGGGAGGAACCGGGTGACCCGGTCGATATTGAATACGCTTTCGTCTGGAAGCCGGAAAAGGGTGGATTGCGCCGGTTCCCGAACCTGAAATGCATCTTTTCCATCGGTGCCGGGGTCGACCATCTTCTTGGCGATGCGGACCTGCCCGATGGCGTGCCGGTCGTGCGCATGGTCGAACCGGAACTGACCCGCGGCATGGCGGAATACGTGGCGCTGCATGTGCTGCGCTATCACCGTGAGGTCCCGACGCTGGAACAGGCGCAACGTGACCGGGTCTGGAACGAACTGATCGTTCCGACGGCGCCGGACCGGCGGGTTGGCATTATGGGGTTCGGCGTGTTGGGGCAGGCATCGGCGCAGGCACTGGGCGCTTTCGGCTTCGACATGGCCTGCTGGTCGCGCACGGAAAAGGATTTTCCCGGCGGGCAATCCTTCCATGGTGCCGACGGGTTGAGGCCCTTTCTGGAGCGGACGGAAATTCTCGTCTGTCTGTTACCGCTGACGCCGGAAACAGAAGGCATCCTGAACCGTGATCTGTTTGCCGCCCTGCCGCGCGGGGCCTGGCTGATCAACGCGGCACGCGGCGGCCACCAGAACGAGGACGATATCCTGGCAGCCCTGGAATCGGGACAGCTGTCGGGGGCGACGCTGGACGTGTTTCGTCAGGAACCCCTGCCGACGGAACATCCGTTCTGGTCGCACCCCCGGGTGACAGTCACCGCGCATATCGCCAGCGTTACCCAGCCCCGTTCGGCGGCGGCAGAAGTCGTCGCGAATATCCGCCGGATTGAATCCGGAGAGGCGCCGCTCAATACTGTCGACATGCGGGCCGGGTACTGATCGGAGAAGCGAAAATGCCATTGCGGGTCGTCGGGGCGGGCTTTGGCCGGACCGGTACGAATTCAACCAAGACAGCGCTGGAAATGCTGGGCTTCGGGCCCTGCCACCATATGTTTGAAGTGCGTCGTCACCCGGAGGAACTGCATTTCTGGCAGGCGGCAGCGCGGGGCGAGACACCGGATTGGGACGGGGCCTTCGCGCAATACGGTTCCTGCGTTGACTGGCCCTCGGCCTTTTTCTGGCGGGAAATTGCGGCGCATTTTCCTGATGCCAGGGTGCTGCTGACCGTGCGACCGGAAGAGGACTGGTACCGCAGCATTCACGCCACGATCTATCAGAGCCTGTCCGACCCGGTGCTGCCGCCTGCGGGATTCGAGCGTGACCGCAAGCAGATGGTAATCGACCTGATCTACCGGCAGCTCTTCGGTGGCAGGCTGGGCGACCATGATCATGCTATTGGTATCTACCGGGCGCATATTGCCGAGGTGCAGCGGGTCATCCCGGCGGAACGACTGCTGACCTATGATGTCGCGGAAGGCTGGGCGCCGCTGTGCCGGTTTCTGGATGTGCCGGTACCGGACGAACCCTTTCCCCTGACCAACACGACACAGGAATTCCAGCAGCGATCGGCGGCGCGAAAACGCGGCTAGTACGTATCAGGTTCAGGCGGGTAACGCGCCCCGGATAAGATCGCTGAATTCCGAAAGATAGACGGAACCCTTGACGGTGCGCTGTACAAGGATGGAGCGATGGTCGTCTTCATCGGTTTTGCGGCGAACCATTTCGAGTGTCCCGAGCTTATCCAGTGCGCGGGTGATTGCGGGTTTTGAGACGTTCAGAGTCTCTGCGAGACCGCGCACTGTATGCGGCGGCGGTGTCAGATAAACAGTCAGCAACAGCGCCAGTTGCCGGGCAGTAAGGTCCGGCGCATCGCGGCGCACGCTTTCCACCAGCGCACCGCGCCACAGATTCAAAACTTCGGTCGATGACAGTTGTTCCAACGTCGGGCCATTCGGTTAAATGTTTCGGTATCGAACTGAAGTTAACATTCGAGGCGCGCCGGAACAACCGGAGGTCCCCCAAGGCGACCCTTGCCATGCGATGACTGATCTGGGAATTTGCAGCGCCTGTCTGTTACGTAGCAGTCGCAAGTGGATGTCGGCGTTAAGAACTGCTACAGGGTGCCACGGTAATTTACGCCACTACGACGATTGTTGCTGAAGGAGGACCCTAGTGCCGGACGGACCCCTGTTCGCATACCGCGAATTGCGCCGCGAAGGTGCCTTAAAGTCCGATACCATGCAGGAACTGGCAGTGGAAAAATTCCAGAGTCTGCACAACGGGTTGAAGGGTTATGAACCCGCGTCCGGGTTGAAGGGCTGGAAAGCGCGCCTCGGCCTGTCCCGGCGGATCGCCGACCCCCCGATGGGGCTTTACGTCTATGGCGGCGTCGGGCGCGGCAAGTCGATGCTGATGGACCTGTTCTTCGAGAAGGCGCTGGTCGAACACAAGCGGCGGGTCCATTTCCATGAATTCATGATCGAGGTGCAGGAAGAACTGCATCGCTGGCGCAAGCAGGAAAAAAATGATCGCGAACACGACCCGATCGTGCCGATCGCCGACAAGCTGGCCAAGGACGCCTGGTTGCTCTGCTTCGATGAATTCCATGTCGTCGATATCACCGATGCGATGATACTTGGCAGGCTGTTCGAAGCGCTTTTCGCGCGAGGAGTGGTTGTCGTTGCGACGTCCAATTTCGCGCCGGATGTCCTGTACAAGGACGGGCTGAACCGCGAACTGTTTCTGCCTTTTATCAAGCTGATCAAGCAGAAGCTGGACGTCCTCCATCTCGACTCGCCAACCGATTACAGGCATGAACGGCTGATGGCGATGGATGTCTACATATCGCCGCTGGGGCCCGAAACGACGGCGGCGCTGGAAGACGATTTCGCGGAATTGACGGAAGGTGCCGTAAGCGAGCCGGATACAATAGAAGTAAAGGGGCGGGTGTTGAATGTTTCCCGGGCGTGCCGGGGTGTTGCCTGGTTTACCTTTGCCGAATTATGCGAAAGGGCCCTCGGGGCCGGTGACTATATTGCCGTCGCGGAGCGGTACCACACGATCGTGCTGGACGGTGTTCCAAAACTGGACGAAGCGCGCCGAAACGAGGCAAAACGCCTGATGCTGTTAATTGATGAGCTGTATGAACACAAAGTCAACCTGGTGATGGCGGCGGAAACCCCGCCGCATCAGCTTTACACCGAAGGGCGCCATGCTTTTGAATTCGAGCGCGCGGTCAGCCGATTGATGGAAATGCAGTCGCCGGAATATCTCGAACTGCAACATGTCGGTGGCAAGGATGCATAAGGATCCATCAGGCGATAGCGATTCACAGACGTTGTATCCGTCAAAAGCCCAATGCGTGGCGATGTCTGTCGCCAGCGTTGTTTGCTCGATCTTTCTGTTCAAGGTCTGGCTGGACGGCATTGAGTATGCGTGGGTCGCCGGCGGTTTCCTTACAGCTTCGGCAGTCTATTACGCCGCCCATCTGTTGCGCGGCGGTTTTTCGATGACCCTGGACAAGGAGGGCTTCACCATTGTCGAGATGTTCAGCGCGCGGCATTACAAATGGGCGAATATCTCCGACATCGTGCTCCGCCGGGGCATTCTGGGACCCAGTGTCGAGTTCTACGACCTGACCGGCGGCGAGATGCAACGGGTCAAGATGACCCAGAACTACGGCTATCGGCCGCGGCAACTTCTGGAGCTGATGCTGCAGTGGCGCGCTAAAATCGGGGCGCCGTCCGCGACGCTGGAAAAAAACATTTGGCTTCGATAAGGGTTGTTAAGAATTTCACCGTATAAAATTGCGACAAATATCGGCATTTAACCATTGAAAGTGGCGGCTGTCCTTGCTTATCGAACCGAACCGTCGTACCACACAAATGGAATTGTCACGCGACCGTAAGAATGGATGCTGGTTAGAAAAACATTCGTCGCCTTGCCGTCGTACCGGTTCAGATTAGGGAGATTTTCATGGCACGGAACAAAATTGCACTGATTGGTGCGGGTAATATCGGCGGTACACTGGCACTGCTTGCCGGATTGAAAGAACTGGGTGACATCGTCCTGTTCGATATCGTTGATGGTGTCCCGCAGGGCAAGGCGCTCGACCTTGTCGAAGGATCGCCTGTCGAAGGTTATGACGCGAAG
>CAXBEC010000032.1:0-12093 GCA_963974145.1 uncultured Alphaproteobacteria bacterium
CCTTGGCGCCGGTAAAACGAGCCTGGCGCGCGCCGTCATCCGCGCCCTGGGTGATGCCGACGAAGCCGTGCCGAGCCCGACATTCACGCTGGTGCAGACCTATTCGCTGCCGGCGTTCGATCTGTGGCATTTCGACCTGTACCGGCTTGAATCCGAAGAAGATGCGTTCGAACTCGATATCGAGGAAGCGTTCGCGTCGGGCGTGTCGCTGATCGAATGGCCCGATCGGCTGGGCCGCTGGTTGCCGGAAATCCGTCTCGATATCGCGCTGACATTTGTCGATGACGGCGAAGCGCGGCGTGCGGTTCTGACCGGGCGGGGCGATTGGGCCGAGCGGCTGGCGTCGCTGCACGATGACTGACAGGGCGACGCGGATCACGGAATTCCTGGTGGCGCAGGGCTGGGGCCAGGCCGCGCGACGGCCGCTCGCCGATGATGCGTCCTTCCGGCGGTATGAACGGTTGCGGGACGAGTCGCGCCGCGCCGTGCTGATGGATGCGCCGCCACCCCGGGAAAATGTCGGTCCGTTCCTCGATATCGACCGCATCCTGCGCGACATGAATTTCAGCGCCCCGGATATTTTCGCCGAAGACCGGGCGGCGGGGCTGTTGTTGCTGGAAGATTTCGGTGATGCGACCTATACCAGCGCGCTCGCGGCCGACCCGTCATGCGAGGCGCAACTCTATACGCTGGCGGTTGATGCCCTGATTGCCCTGCACCGACGATTCACCGGTGCCGACGGAGTCCCGCCCTATGATCGTTCCCGCCTGATGACGGAGGCAAACCTGCTCGTCGAGTGGTATTATCCGGCGGTCTACGGCAGGGCAGCGCCGCCCGCCCTGTGCCGCGAATTCGAGACGCTGTGGCAATCCGCCTTGGACGCCCTGCCGGCCGAAGCCGATACGCTGGTGCTGCGCGACTTTCATGTCGACAACCTGATGTGGCTGCGCGACCGGGAGGGGGTGCAGGCTTGCGGGCTACTGGATTTCCAGGACGCCGTCATCGGTCATCCGGCCTATGACCTGGTATCGCTGCTGGAGGATGCCCGCCGCGACGTCCCGGCCGAGCTGGCGAACCGGCTGCTCGACCGTTACCTTGATGCGTTTCCGGAAACCGGACGCGATGGTTTTCGCCAGGCCTACGCGCTTTACGGCGCGCAGCGCAGCACGAAGATCCTGGGCATTTTCACCCGGCTCGACCGGCGGGACGGAAAACCGGTTTACCTGAAACATATCGCGCGCGTCTGGCGCTGGCTGGAAGGCGATCTGTCGCATCCGGCGTTTGGCGGGCTGAAAACATGGTTCGACCGCGAATTCCCGCCCGAAACGCGCATTGCGCCGCCGCCGAAAGCCGCCGCATGACGACACAAATCAAAACGGCGATGGTACTGGCCGCCGGGCGTGGTACGCGCATGCGTCATCTGTCCAAATCGCGGCCAAAGCCGCTGACGGTCCTGGCCGGCCGGACACTGCTCGACCGGGTGCTGGATCATCTGGTGGCCGCGGGGGTCGAACGGATCGTGGTCAATACCCATTACATGGGCGACATGATCACGGCGCATCTTTCGACACGCAAGGGGATCATCCTGTCGCCCGAAGTCGATCTGCTGGAAACCGGTGGCGGGGTTCGGAACGCGCTGCCGCATCTGGGCGACGATCCGTTTTTTGTCATCAATAGCGACGCGGTCTGGGGCAACGGCCCGACGCCGGCCCTGCAGCGGTTGATGGCGGCGTGGCGTAACGAATCCATGGATGCATTGCTGTTATTGCAGCGCATGGTCGCGGTCGCCGGCACCAGTGGCCGGGGCGATTTTGTCCTCGATCCGCTGGGCAGGGTGCGCCGCCGCGACAGCCGGGAGATTGCACCCTTCCTGTTCGCCGGGGTCCAGATTCTGCATCCACGCCTGTTCGACGGATCGCCGGATGGCGCCTTTTCCCTCAACCGGCTCTATGATTCGGCTGCGAAATTGGCTCGCCTCTACGGCATCGTCCATGACGGCGAATGGTACCATGTCGGCACGCCCGAACAGCTTCAGCAGGCCGAAAACGACCTGACCCTGGGCGATGCCCTGGTCAACAGCCGCTGATGGCCGGGGTCTTTACCATCCCGCCAGGCGTCGCGTTCGTCGACGCGCTGGCGGCGGGTATTCTTGACGAAACCGGTGATGACCCGTCCGCGCTGCTGGATTATACGATCCTGTTGCCGACGCGGCGGGCCTGCCGGTCGCTGCGCGATGCCTTTTTGCGGGCCGGTGACGGCAAGGCGATGCTGCTGCCCACGATGCGCCCGCTCGGCGATGTCGATGAGGATGAATTCGCCTTCCATGAAGCGCCGGAACTGGGTGGAGTCGAAGCGCCGCCGGTTATTCCCGCCATGCATCGGCGACTGCTTCTGACGCGGCTGATCCTCGGCTGGGAACGGGCCGGTGACGGAATGTCGGTCGACCAGGCGGCGCGGCTCGCCGTGGAACTGGAACGGTTGCTGGACCAGGTTCAGACAGAACGCCTGTCGTTTGACGGGTTAAAGGATCTTGTCCCCGAAGATTTCGCCGAACACTGGCAGAAGGTGTTGGCCTTTCTCACTATCCTGACCGAGCACTGGCCTGCGGTCGTGCGCGAACAGGGCGGCATTGATCAGGCGGAACGGCGCAACCATCTGCTGGATGCGCTGGCTAGTTTGTGGTCCCTGTCGCCGCCGCCGGGGCAGGTGATCGCCGCCGGATCGACCGGCAGTATCCCCGCAACCGCCGATCTGCTGGCCGCTGTCGCGGCCATGCCGAACGGCCGGGTCGTGCTGCCGGGGCTGATCCGCGATACCGATCCCGGGATGCAGGAAGCAATCGAACGCGACCAGACCCATCCGCAGCATAACCTGGCGCGATTATTGCGTCGCATGGCGCTCGCGCCCGATGCGGTGCAGGACTGGTCCGGTGTCGCACCGCTCAGCCCGCGAACGAAACTGATCGCCGAAGTCATGCGGCCCGCCGATACAACACAGGCCTGGCGTCTGCTTGGGGAATTGCCCGCTGGTGCCCTGACCGGGGTCCAGCGCGTCGATTGCGCCGATTCCGCCGAGGAAGCGGGCGTCATCGCGCTCATCCTGCGCCAGGCGCTGGAAGACAGTAGGCGGACCGCGGCGCTGGTGACGCCGGACCGGAAACTGGCGCGCCGGGTCACGGCGGAACTGCGCCGCTGGAATATCGATATCGACGATTCGGCGGGCGAACCGCTGATGACCGCGGCACCGGGCAGTTTCATGCGCCTGATCGCCGCGATGGTCGCCGGCCGTTTCGCGCCCGCGCCATTGCTGGCCGTCCTGAAACATCCCCTGGCGGCAGGGGGGCGGCAGGTTGTCGCTTTCCGGAACGACGCCCGAATGCTGGAGCGGATGGTCCTGCGCGGTCCCCGGCCGGGCCCGGGTATTGCGGGGCTGCGGGCAGCGGTAACGCCGGATGGCAGCACCGAATCCGAAACACTGAATGCGTTTCTCGATGCGCTGGAGACCATGACCCGGCCGTTGGTGGACCTTTTTGAAGGCGACGAAACGCAGCTGGAAGGTTTTCTGGAGGCGCATGTCGCCAGTGCCGAAGCGCTGGCCGCGAGCGATACGGAAACCGGCGCGGAACGGCTGTGGCGCGGCGACGCCGGGGAAATGCTGGCCCAGTTCATCGCCGAGTTGCGCAATGCTGCGGAACTCCTGACGCCGGTGGGCGGAAGTGCCTATCCGGCCCTGCTCGATTCGCTGATGAACGGCGCCACCGTCCGCCCGCGGTATGGCCGTCACCCGCGCCTTGCGATTCTGGGCCTGCTCGAAGCGCGGCTGCAACATGCGGATCTGCTGGTGCTGGGCGGGCTGAACGAAGGCACCTGGCCGCCGGAGCCGCAGCCGGATCCGTGGCTCAGCCGGCCGATGCGCGAACGGTTCGGCCTGCCGCTGCCGGAACGGCGCATCGGTCTGACCGCCCATGATTTCGTCCAGGCCTTCGCGGCGCCGGAAATTGTCCTGACCCGCGCCGCGAAGACTGAAGGACAGCCGACCGTGCCGTCCCGCTGGCTGACCCGGCTCGACGCCGTTCTGCGTGGCGCCGGACAGGCAGACGCACTGCAGGTGGGACCGAGCCATTGGCGCGCGATACGCGCGCTGCTGCACCAGCCAAAGCAGCCGATCCGGATATTGCCGGCCGCGCCGCGCCCGCCGCTGGCGGCCCGGCCGAGGCGCCTGTCGGTGACCCAGATCGAAACCTGGATGCGCGATCCCTATGCGATCTATGCGCGGCATATTCTGCGGCTGCGGCCACTGGATCCGCTGGATGCGGACCCGGGGGCGGCGGAACGAGGCACCTTTATCCATGACGCGCTGGACAGGTTTCTGCGTGAATATCCCGGCGAATTGCCGTCCGATGCTCTCGCAAAATTACTGGAGTTCGGTAAGTCTGCCTTTGGCGATACGCTGGTGCGCCCGACCGTCCGGGCCTTCTGGTGGCCCCGGTTCGAGCGCATCGCCGGCTGGTTTGTCGAAAACGAATCCGCCCGGCGAGGTGACATCGTGCAGGCGCATTCGGAAGCGGAAGGTCGACTGGAACTGCCCGCGGCCTATGCGCCTTTTGCGCTGACCGCGAAGGCGGACCGGATCGACCGGCTCGCCGATGGCAGTTACGAGATCATCGATTACAAGACCGGCGCCCCGCCGTCGAATGTCGAGGTCGGCCTCGGTTACGCGCCGCAGCTTGCACTGGAAGCGGTTATCCTGCGGGGCGGCGGATTCAGCGCAGTGCCTGAAGGGGAGGTCCGGAAGCTGGCCTACTGGCAACTGGGCGGCGGGGAGCCTCCGGCCGTCATCCGAGCGGTTGGCGGCGATGCCGGCGAACTCGCCGATGCAGCGCATGCCGGGCTGATGGCGCTTATCGAGTCATTCGATGATCCGGATACGGCGTATGCGGCGATCCCGCGCCCGGATCGCGCACCCCGATTTAACGATTATGCGCATCTGGCCCGAATCCGCGAATGGGGGGATGGATGACGGTCGACATGATCTCGGACGCCAGCACCGCGCAACGCCGGGCGGTGCATCCCGAAGCCAGCGTGTGGGTGGCCGCGTCGGCGGGCAGCGGCAAGACGAAAGTGCTGACCGACCGGGTGCTGGCCCTGCTGCTGAACGAAACCCGACCGGAGCGCATTCTTTGCCTGACCTTCACCCGCGCTGCGGCGGCGGAAATGGCGGTCCGGATCAACCGGCGGCTGGCCGGCTGGGCCACGGAAGCGGACGAGGATGTTCGCGAGGATATCGCGAAACTGTTGGGCAACCTGCCGGATGACGAAGAGCTCGACCGGGCGCGGCGGCTTTTTGCGCAGGTACTTGATGTCCCGGGGGGGCTCAAGGTCCAGACGATCCACAGTTTCTGCCAGTCACTGCTGGCGCGGTTTCCGCTGGAAGCCGGCATCGCACCGCATTTCGAGGCCATGGACGAACGCAGCGCCGCCGAACTGATGCTGGCAGCCCGGGACAAGGTGCTGACGGCGGCGCAGCAGGGTGGCGAGCTGGCGGATGCGCTCACGATTGTTACCGGCCATATCCAGGAAGAGCAGTTCGCGGCATTGATGGACGCGATGGCGCAGAACCGCAGCCGGATCCGGGGTCTGATGGACCTGTATGGCGACGGGCTTGGCGACGCGGTGTGTCACCGGCTGGGTGTGGCGCCGGGGCAGACGGCGGCGGATGTGATAGCCAAGGCGTGCTGGGATGCGGCAGTGGATAAGGCGGCGCTCGAACGGGCCGGGGAAGCGCTGCTGACCGGTACGGCGAAAACGGACCAGCCACGCGGCCTGATCGTTCTGCAATGGCTGAGGGCGAATCCAGTCCGGCGGCAGGCGCTGTTTCCGGAATATGCCGCAGCGTTCCTGACGCAATCGGGGGATCCGCGAGCGCGCCTGATCACTGCCAAGCCGGCGGATGCCGCACCGGGTGCGGCGGAAGCTCTGGGCGCGGAAGCGGAACGGCTCGCCGGTGTGATGGACGAACGTCGCGCGGTGGTGACGGCGGAAGCAACCGTCGCCCTGTTGCGGCTGGGGACAGAGCTGCTGAATGCCTACGAGAAATCCAAGGCGCAACTGGCGCGGCTCGATTACGACGATCTGATTCTCAAGACGATTTCCCTTCTGGGTCAGAATGTCGATGCGGCCTGGGTCCTGTACAAGCTCGATGGCGGGTTGGACCACATCCTGATTGACGAGGCGCAGGATACGAACCTGGAGCAATGGGCCATCGTCGAGGCCCTGGCGAAGGAATTCTTTTCCGGTGCCGGTGCACGGGCGCAAACCCGCACTGTTTTTACGGTAGGCGATGCGAAGCAGTCGATTTTCAGTTTCCAGGGCGCCGATCCAACGGCGTTCACGCATATGCGGGCGGTGTTCCGTAAACAGGTCGAAGACGCCGAAAAATACTGGGAGTCGGTGGATCTGAACTGGTCCTTCCGGTCGGCTGCGCCAATTCTCGAGGCAGTTGATGCGGTGTTCGGGCTGGATCCGGCACGGGATGGCGTTGCCGCGGATGGCGAGCCGATCGTGCATCGCGCGGTGCGCGCGGGGCATGCGGGTCTGGTCGAAATATGGCCGCCGGTCGGGCCGCGCGATGCGCCCGATGCATCGCCATGGGCACCGCCGCTGGACCGGGAGGATGCCGATAACCCCTCCGCCAGGCTGGCGAATGTGCTCGCCGCTAAAATAGCGGGCTGGATCGGCCGCGAACTTCTGGCATCCCGGGGGCGAACCGTCCGCGCGGGCGACATCATGGTTCTGGTCCGACGCCGCAACCAGTTCGTCGATCAGTTCGTCCGCGCGCTCAAGGCACGGGGCATCCCGGTCGCCGGGGTGGACCGGATGGCGCTTGCCGAACAGCTTGCGGTGATGGACCTTATCGCGCTTGGCGAATTCCTGCTGCTGCCGGAAGACGACCTGACCCTCGCAACGGTCCTGAAGGGGCCGTTTGTCGGGCTCGACGATGACGACCTGTTCGCGCTGGCCTATGACCGGGGCGATTCCTCCCTGTGGCGGCGGCTGGGGGAGGACCCCCGTTATGCTCGGGCGTATCAATGGCTTTCGGCCCTGCTCGCGCGGGTCGATTTTGCACCGCCTTTCGAGCTTTTCTCCCATGTCCTGACCGCACCGGTGGCGGACGGGGAATCCGGGCGGCAGCGTCTCGTCGCCCGGCTGGGGATTGAGGCCGAGGATCCGGTTGAGGAATTCATGAACCTGTCGCTGGAGCACGAGCGGCTTAACCCGCCGTCGCTGCAAGGCTTCCTGCACTGGCTGAAGGCGGGCGACCAGGTTGTCAAGCGCGACATGGAACACGGCAGCCGCGACGAGGTGCGGGTCATTACCGTGCATGGGGCGAAGGGCCTGCAGGCGCCGATTGTCATCCTGCCCGACACGATGTCCGCGCCGCGGTCCAGCCCCGACATGCTCTGGTCGGAGGGAATATTGCTGTGGCCGCCCAATCGCGGTTCCGAAAGCGCGGTGAGCGCCACTGCCCGGGCGGCCGCGAATCTGCGCCGCGACCAGGAATACCGGCGTCTGTTGTATGTCGCGATGACCCGGGCAGAGGACAGGCTCTATATCTGCGGCGCTCAGGGCAGGCAGGCCCCGCCGGATACCTGCTGGTACGCCATGGCTTCGGAGGGAATGGCGAGTGTCGGCGAGCCTTTCGAATTTACCGCCGAAGGTCCGGATGGCTGGGAAGGCGAGGGGATCTGCCTGTCGAGCGGGCAGGTAGCGGATGCCGAACCGGATGCCGCCAATATCGCTGATGATGAACCATCCGCCGAAGCTCCGTCCTGGATCTATGCACCGGCACCGCCCGAACCGACGCCGGTCCGGCCCCTGACGCCGTCCCGCCCGGCCATGGACCCGCCGGTTGTTTCCCCTTTTGATACGGATAGCGGACAGCGGTTCAAACGGGGAACACTGATCCACCGGCTGCTGCAGACCCTGCCGGACCTGCCCGTGGCGCGCCGCCGTGCTGCCGCCGAAGGGTATCTTGGCCTGCAGGTGCACGGTTTGGCGGCGGAAGAACGGCAGATCGTTGTTAACGAAGTCATGGCGGTTCTGGAAAACGCTTCATTCGCCGCGCTTTTCGGGCCGGACAGCCGCGCAGAGGCGCCCATTGTTGGTCTTGTCGACAGCCGGGACGGGCCGGAAATCGTGTCGGGACAGGTGGACAGGGTGGTGATCCGGGAAGACGAAATACTGATCGTCGACTACAAGACCAACCGCCCGCCGCCCCTGCGTGAAGCCGATGTCGCGGAAGTCTATCTGCGCCAGATGGCGGCGTATCGCGCAATTTTGCGGCAGATCTGGCCGGACCGGCCGGTTCGCTGTGCGCTGCTGTGGACGGACGGGCCGCGCATCATGGCACTCAACGACTCGTTGCTTGACCGCTTCTTCGATGCTCCATAGAGTCTGGTTCAAAGGGTTCCCAAAGGGAATCCGGCGTTGAAATAACCGCAGGGGTAGCAATATGGCAACGGTTAAGGTTTCGGACGATGATTTCGACACGAGCGTGCTTGGCTCCGGCCAGCCGGTTCTGGTCGATTTCTGGGCTGAATGGTGTGGACCGTGCAAGATGATTGCGCCGGCGCTGGAGGAAATTGCGACAGATATGGCCGGCAAACTGACGATTGCGAAGCTTAATATCGACGACAACCCGCAGACTCCGGCGAAATATGGCGTAAGGGGCATTCCGACCCTGATCATTTTCAAGGACGGACAGGTCGCGGCGACGAAAGTCGGCGCCCTGGCGAAGACCCAGCTCGCGCAATGGGTTGAATCCGTCGTCTGACGGATCAAAATGTTACAGGAAAGGCTCCACCGGTTCGGGTGGGGCCTTTTTTGTGTCTAGCTATGATCCGCGAGGACCCTGCCGGCCAGATAAAGCGAGCCGCAGATCAGGATTCGGGCCGGTTCCGGCGAAGCCTTAACGATCCGGGATACGGCCGCCGTCATCGATGCCGCGGGGACGGCGCGGGCGTTCCGGGAAATTGCCGCCGCGGCGGTCTGCTCCGCGGTCAGGCTGGCCTCTTCATCGGGAATGGCAATGGTCTGAATCTGCTGTACATAGGGGCCGAGCGGCTGGAAGAACGCGCCCGCATCCTTGCTGTCGAGCATCCCGGCAACCAGAAACAGCGGCCGGTCCTGCCAGCCGCGGGCGACCTGTCCCAGCACAATCCCCGCTGCGGCGTTATGGCCGCCATCCAGCCATAATTCCCAGCCGCGCGGCAGCTTGTCGACCAGCGGTCCACCCGCCAGCCGTTGCAGCCGCCCCGGCCAGGAAACCCGGGTCAACCCTTCGGCGATGGCCGCGTTACTGACCTTGAAGTCGCGCAACTGTTCGATACAGGCGACGGCCATGCCCGCATTGTGGATCTGGTGCGCACCGGGCAGCGCCGGGGCGGGGTATTGCCGGATACTGGCGCCCAGCCGCACACGCAGGCCGGCGGAATCCCCGGATACGCCCCAGTCGGCGCCATGCCGGAACAGCGGCGCCCCCACCGTCCGCGCCTGTTCGGCGATGACGGCGGCGGCTTCCGGCGGCTGTTCGCCGATGACCGACGGAACGCCCGGCTTCTGGATCGCTGCTTTCTCGCCGGCAATTGCCGTGATCGTCGGTCCCAGGAACTGGACATGGTCGATCGAGATGGGGGTGATGGCGGTCAGGGCGGGCCGGTCCACGACATTGGTCGAATCGAACCTGCCGCCCAGCCCGGTTTCCAGCAGCACGATGTCCGCCGGCGTTTCCGCGAAGGCGCGAAAGGCGGCGGCGGTGGTGATTTCGAAGAAGGTGATCGGCCGCCCTTCATTGACGATTTCGCAATAGCCCAGCAACTGCGCCAGCCGTTCTTCCGGAATTAGCTCGCCCGCCAGGCGGATGCGTTCGTTGAAGCGGACCAGATGCGGCGAGGTGTAGACATGCACGCGTTTGCCGGCGGCTTCCAGCATGGCGCGCAGGAAGGCGATCAGGGAGCCTTTGCCGTTCGTGCCGGCGACATGCACGACCGGGGGTAACCGGTCCTGCGGGCGGCCGAGGCGGTCCAGCAGGTCGAGCGTCCGGCCGAGCGACAGGTCGATTTTCTTGGGGTGCAACGTCATCAGACGCGCAAGAACGGCGTCGCTGCTCCGCGGGTCCATGGGGCGGGCTATCCAATCTGGAGCGGCGGGTCTTCCGGCTGCGCCTTGTCGTCCGATTCCGGAATCTCCAATGCCTCGCCGTCACCGTCGGAATCCGGCTCGGCGGCCGGGCGGGGATTGCGCAGCAGATCCATCAGCCGGATCAGGGTGGCGCGCAATTCCGTCCGCGGTACGACACAGTCGATCATGCCGTGATCCAGCAGGAATTCGGCCGTCTGGAATTTGTCGGGCAGGTTTTCATGCACCGTCTGTTCGATCACCCGCCTGCCGGCAAAGCCGATCGTGGCGCCGGGTTCCGCCAGGTGGATGTCGCCCAGCATCGCGAAACTGGCGGAAACGCCGCCGGTGGTCGGGTCGGTCAGCAGTACGATATAGGGCAGCCCCGCTTCCTTGACCTCCTGTACGGCCACGACGGTGCGCGGCAACTGCATCAGTGACAGGATACCTTCCTGCATGCGGGCACCGCCCGATGCGGGGATCACGATCAGCGGGGCCTGTTCGCTGACGGCGCGCCTGGCGGCGGCAACGAAACCCGAACCTGCGGCGATTCCCATCGATCCCGCCATGAATTCGAAATTCAGCGCGGCGATCACAACGGTCTGCCCGCCCATATTGCCGGTGGCGACGACGACGGCATCGCGTTCCTTCGTCGCATTCCGGGCTTCCTTCAGCCGGTCGGTATATCGCCGGCGGTCGCGAAAGCTCAGGGGGTCATCCGGTGTGGTGGGCACGTCGACCCGCTTGTAGGCGCCGTCATCGAACAGCATCTTCAGCCGCCGTTCCGCCGAAATGCGCAGGTGATGGCCGCAATGCTGGCAGACATGCAGGTTTTTCTCGAGATCCCGGTGAAAGATCATCTGGTCGCATTCCGGGCACTTGCTCCAGAGGTTGTCCGGGACATCGGCCCGGTTGACCAGGGCCTGCAGCTTGGGTCGAACGAAATTCGTCAGCCAGCTCATGGTTTCAATCCACCTGCCAGTTCCCGGACATAATCCAAAACCGAATCCACGAGACCGGCAGCCGGTTTGCCGTTCGCGTCAAGACCGTTGGCGATCCGGTCGACAATCGCGGACCCGACGACGGCGGCGTCGGCTGTCTGCGTGATGTCATGGACGGCGTCCGCCGTGCGGATGCCGAACCCGACGGCGACAGGCAGATCCGTATGGCGATGCAGCCGTTCGACCGCGCCGCGGATATCATCATTCAGCGCGGATTTGGTGCCGGTAATGCCGAGCACCGAAACGTAATAGACGAAGCCGCTGGTATTGCGCAGGACCGCGGGAAGGCGGGCATCGTCGGTGGTCGGGGTCGCCAGGCGGATGAAATTGACGCCGGCTTCCAGCGCCGGAACGCACAGTTCCGCATCCTCTTCCGGCGGCAGGTCTACGACGATCAGCCCGTCCACCCCGGCAGCCCTTGCGTCAGTCAGGAACCGCTCGACGCCGTATATGTAGATCGGGTTGTAATAGCCCATCAGGATGATCGGCGTGTCATCGTCGGACTGGCGGAACAGCCGCACCAGTTCCAGGGTCTGGATCATGTTGGCGCCGCTCGCGAGTGCCCGCAGGGAGGCGGCCTGGATCGCGGGGCCGTCCGCCATCGGGTCGCTGAACGGCATGCCCAGTTCGATCAGGTCGGCGCCGGCGCCGGGCAGGCCCAGCAGGATTTTCTCGAAGGTGGCCCGGTCCGGGTCGCCCGCCGTCACGAATGTCACCAGCCCGCCGCGGCCTTCGGCCTTCAGTGCGGCGAAGCGCCGGGCGATGCGGCCTGAATCCGCGCCCCTGCTCATATTTCCGTCCCCAGCGCTTCGGCGACCGCAAAGATGTCCTTGTCGCCCCGGCCACACATGTTCATGCAGAGCAGGTGATCCTTCGGCAGGTCCGGGGCTATCCGCGAAACGAAGTCCAGCGCATGC
>CAXBEC010000033.1:0-11893 GCA_963974145.1 uncultured Alphaproteobacteria bacterium
CATTGGCGCCGGCGCGCGCGGTACTGCGGGCGAGGGGCTTTATGGCCTCGACCAAGGCGTCACCGGCATCGATATCGACACCGGCATCACGGTAGGTCAGGCCTTTGGTCGGAATATTGCTGACTATGGCATCCTCGCAGGCAAGCGGCTATACAATGGGCTGAAAATACTTGATCCGGGATGCTTTGCAATGCTCCACCGGCTCCTCCGGCCAATCTCTTTCGCTTTTGTGCTGTTCTGCTGCGCAATCGCGCTACCTGTTTCCGTCGGCGCGCAGGCGGCTGATGTCTTTACCGTGCGCGGCGTGTCTGTCGATGCGCGGGCCGAGGACGAGTTGAAGGCGAAATCGATCGGTATCGCGCGGGGACAGGAGGCGGCACTTCGTGAGCTGCTGAAACGCATGACGCTTCGCGCCGATCATGATCGGCTGCCGGTGACCGACAGCGCCGCCGTCACCCAGCTGTTGCGGGATTATTCCATCGAAACCGAAAAGTTCGGCGGCGGCCGCTATATTGCGAAGCTGACCGCACGGTTCAAGGCGGATGGCGTGCGCGCCCTGTTGCGCCGGTCGGATATCCCCTATGCGGAAACGGCCAGCCAGCCTGTACTCGTTTTGCCGGTTTTCCAGACCGCGGGTGTTTCCAGCCTGTGGGACGATCCCAACCCGTGGTTCGTTGCCTGGACGCGTCAGAAGCGTACCGAAGAATTGCTGCCGCTGGTGATCCCGGTTGGCGATCTGCCCGATATAGCAGTTATTGGCGCGGAGCAGGCGATTCAGGGGCAGGCGGACCGCCTGAAGGAAATCGGCGCGAAATATGACACCCGCAATGTGATGGTTGTCGCCGCGACCCTGCGGATCAATCCGGGTGATGGCGGGTTGCAGCTCGAGACGGTGCTGACGACCTATCATGACGGCATACCGCAGCAGACAGGGGTTCGCCGTTTCGCGGCCGGCGCGGAGGAATCGCGTGACACGTTTCTGGCCGGTGCGGCGCAGGCCCTGGCCGATGAGGCAAACGAGTCGTGGAAACGCGACAACCTGCTGGAGCAGGGAAACGAAAACAGCATGGCGCTTTTCATCCCGTTGGACGGCCTTGAAAACTGGCTGGATATCCGGGGCCGGTTGCGCGGTATCGCCGGGATGAAACAGATCAGTGTTGCGCGACTGTCGGTCAGCTTTGCCGAGGTTACATTGTCCTATGTGGGGAACCCGGCCCAGCTTCGCCTGGCACTGGCGCAGCGGGATCTCGACCTGAGTTATAACGCGCAGGACGCCCGCTGGACCCTGCATGCAAACGGGGACAACTAGACGGTGGCTCCCGGCGGTCTCGTCGGTAATATCCCGAACATCATCACGCTCTTGCGTCTGTTCGCGGTGCCGGTGCTTGTCTGGCTGATTTTGCACGGTTACCTGGAAGCAGCATTTTGGGTTTTCATCGCGGCCGGTATTTCAGATGGTCTGGATGGCTTCATTGCCAAACGAT
This sequence comes from uncultured Alphaproteobacteria bacterium, assembly GCA_963974145.1. Lineage (GTDB taxonomy): Bacteria > Pseudomonadota > Alphaproteobacteria > UBA8366 > MarineAlpha4-Bin1. Next base: position 1,485 of record CAXBEC010000033.1, read on the forward strand.
ACGGATTGGTGACGAAGCTGGGGACCTATCTGGATCCGGTAGCCGACAAGGCCTTGCTGGTATGTGCGTTCATAACCCTTGGCCATGCGGGCCATATCGAGACGCTGCTGGTCATACTGGTTGTCTTTCGCGATGTCCTTATCGTTGGCGGTACGGTCATGTTCCATGCGCTGGATGACCCGGTCGAAATGAAGCCTATTTTTATTAGTAAATTCAATACATTGGTGCAGATTGTCCTGGTCAGTGTCATCCTCGCCAATCTCGGCCTGGGGCTGCCGGACTTTGGTATGCTGCCGGCACTGAGTTATCTGGTTGGCGTGACAACGGTTCTGTCGGGGCTGGCCTATCTGGGGCGCTGGGTTTTTGGTGTCCGCGTCGTACCGCCGGAATGGTCGGCGACCGAAAAAGCGGATAGATTGATGCGTCGCAAACCTTCCGGGGAAGGACGATGACGACAACACAGCGCACCATTGCCTGGAGCGCCGGCCTGATTGTGTTTATCGCGCTGGTGTTTTTACTGCGCGATATCCTGCTGCCCTTTGTCGCCGGCATGGCGATTGCCTATTTCCTTGACCCCGCCTGCGACAGGCTGGAGAAAATAGGGCTGTCCCGGGTCATGGCGACGAGCCTGATCACCGCGATTTATTTCCTGTTTTTTGTACTCTTCATTCTGGTGCTCGCGCCGCTCGTGACGGGGCAGGTATTGGAACTGGTGGAAAAGATGCCCGGCTATGCCGCGACGCTGCGCGACAAGGCGGCGCAACTGACGGGGCTCATCGAAACCCGTGTGTCGCAGGAAGATATCGCGAAACTGCAGAAACTACTCGCGGCACTGACCGAGCCGCTGCTGAATTATTTCGGCGGTTTCGCCCAGGGTGTCGCCACCGGCATCGGCGCGATTGTGACACTGGTGTCCCTGGCCATCATCACGCCGGTCGTCACCTTTTACATGCTGCGCGACTGGGATGTGATGATTGCGCGGATCGACAGCTGGCTGCCACAGGACAAGGCCGAGGTCATCCGCGAACAGATACGCCTGATTGACCAGACGCTGGCCGGGTTTGCGCGGGGGCAGGCGATGGTTTGTCTGCTGCTGGGTGTGTTCTACGCCATCGGGCTGTCGCTGGTGGGGCTCGATTTCGGCATGGTCGTCGGTTTCGTGACCGGGCTGATTTCCTTCGTGCCGTATTTCGGGATGCTGTTCGGCTTCGTGACGGGGATGGGAATCGCCATTGCCCAGTTCGGTGAAGTCGGGCCGGTGTTGCTGGTCGCGCTGGTGTTCGGGATAGGACAGGTGTTGGAAGGCAATATTCTTACGCCGAAACTGGTCGGCGACCGGGTCGGGCTGCATGCTGTATGGATCATTTTCGGCCTGATGGCGGGTGCGGCCCTGTTCGGCTTTCTGGGCGTATTGCTCGCGGTGCCGGTCATGGCGGTGATCGGGGTCTTGGTCCGCTTCCTGCTTGGCCAGTACCTGGGCAGCCCGTTATACCTGTCCGACAGGGGATCCGGAAAACAGGAAGAAGACGACGCGTGACCGAACAGCTGGTTTTCGATCTGGCGCACAGGCAGGCGCTTGGCGCGGGTGACTTTCTGCTGGCGCCTTGCAACCGTGATGCGGTTGGCTGGCTCGACCGCTGGCCGGACTGGCCGGCACCCGCGCTGACCATTCACGGGCCTGCCGGCAGCGGCAAGACCCATATGGCGGAAGTCTGGCGGGCGCGGTCCGGCGCGCGTGTCCTGAAGACGGCGGAAATTGTGGCGCAGCCCCTGGCGGCCTTCGACGAGGGCGTTCAATGCTGGGTCATTGACGATTTATCCCCCGGATTCGACGAAACGGCTTTGCTGCATTTCTACAATGCGGTCGCGGAGCGCGGCGGCCATATCCTGATTACGGCGCGGACGCCGCCTTCGCGCTGGGCACTGGCGCTGGCCGATTTACGGTCCCGCCTGACAGCTGCGCCGGCTGTCGCCGTCGGCCGTCCGGATGACACCCTGCTGGCGGCCGTGCTCGTCAAGCTGTTTGCAGATCGGCAGCTTCCTGTCGGGCCGGATGTGCTAACCTATCTCCTCACACGGATGGAGAGAAGTTTCCCGGCCGTCCATGCGCTGGTGGCGGCGCTTGACCGGCAGGCGCTTACGGAACAGAAAAAAGTCACTGTCCCGATGGCGCGTAATGTTTTAACGAAACTCAACGAACAGGAATACGGAGAATAGAATGGATCTGGGGATTGCGGGCCGCAAGGCGATAGTTTGTGCGGCGTCCAAGGGATTGGGAAAAGCCTGCGCCATGTCGCTCGGGCGGGAAGGGGTGGAGCTGGTGATCAACTCCCGCACCGCGGAGACACTGGAGGCGACGGCCGAGGAAATCCGCAAGGATTCCGGCGCAAAGGTCACGGTGGTGGCGAGCGATATCACCACGAAGGAAGGTCAGGCGGCCGTGCTGAAGGCCTTGCCGAATCCGGATATCCTGATCAATAACGCGGGTGGTCCGCCGCCGGGCAATTTCCGTGACTGGGAACGCGAGGACTGGATCAAGGCGCTTGATGCCAACATGCTGACGCCGATCTTCCTGATCAAGGCGACGGTCGACGGGATGATCGAGCGCAAGTTCGGTCGCGTCGTGAACATCACCTCGCAGGCGGTGCTGTCGCCGATTGAGGTGCTGGGCCTGTCGAACGGCGCGCGTTCGGGGCTGACCGGGTTTCTGGGCGGATTGTCGCGCAATGTTGCCAAACACAACGTTGTCATCAACAACCTGCTGCCGGGGCCGTTTGATACGGACCGGTTCCGAACCAATGTGGGGATTGCCGCAAAAAAGGCGGGCATTACCTATGACGCGGCGCTGAAGATCCGGGAGGATGCGACGCCGGCAGGTCGGGTCGGCTATCCCTATGAATTCGGGGAGACCTGCGCCTTCCTTTGCGGGACGCATGCCGGTTTCATCGTTGGCCAGAATATCCTGATGGATGGCGGCGGGTTCAACGCGTCGTTCTGATCCGGCGGGCGGGGTTCGACGCGCCGTGACCGGACAGGGAACGAGCCATGGCCGGGCGGCGCGCTGAGAGGCCCGCCCGCGTCATATCGTCAGTGATTCAACAAGTTACTGAATCTTTCATGTACTGACGCTATAATGCCGTCTGTGCCGTCGCCGGGAGCTTTGTGTTGACCGAAAATGTTATGCAATTGACGGACGTGGCCAAACCGGTTCCCGGGCTGGATTCGGTGGACCGGTTCTTGAATCGCGAGCTGTCATGGCTTCAATTCAACTGGCGCGTGATCGAAGAGGCCCGCAACTGCCGGCATCCACTGCTGGAACGGTTGCGGTTTCTCGCAATTTCCGCGGCCAACCTGAATGAATTCTTTATGGTCCGGGTTGCCGGCCTCAAGGGGCAGGTGGCCGCGTCGGTGACGATTCCCAGTCAGGACGGGCTGACTCCGGAACAGCAGCTCACCGCGATTACCGCAGAGGTGGGGCGGCTGATACTGGCGCAGCAGGAATGCTGGCGGAATATCAGAAAAGGGATGCGCGCGGCGGGGATCGCGGTGATTACGCCGGATGAGTTGGAGCCGGCGGAATACAACTGGCTCGAAGAATGGTTCATGGAGCATGTGTATCCCGCGCTGACGCCGTTTGCGGTGGATTCGACCCATCCGTTTCCCTTTATCCCGAATGGCGGGATCTGCCTGGCGCTGGAACTGCGCCGCCTGCGGGATGGCCGGGTGCGGCGCGGGCTGGTACCGCTGCCGCAGAAGATCGTGCGCTTCGTGCGTCTGCCCGGCGATGAAGCCCGTTTTATCCCGATGGAAAAGGTGCTGCCGCTTTTCTTTGACCACCTCTTCCCCGGTTTCGCCAGCACGGAGCAGGGCGTGTTCCGTGTGCTGCGGGACAGCGAAGTGGAAATCGATGAAGAAGCGGAAGATCTGGTCCTGACCTTCGAGACGGCGCTCAAGCAGCGTCGACGGGGTAATGTGATCCGGCTGACCATCGATGCGACGATGCCGGAAAACCTGCGCCGCTTTATCGTCGAACAGTTCGAGACGAGCGAGACCAACGTATATCCGGTCGATGAACTGCGGGCGCTCGCCGACCTGGGGCAACTCATCACCAGCGACCGGCCGGACCTGCAGTTTGAACGGTATGAGCCGCGGTTTCCGGAACGGATACGGGAATTCGATGGCGATTGCCTGGCTGCGATCCGTTCAAAGGATATTCTGATCCATCACCCCTATGAAAGTTTCGATGTGGTGGTCCAGTTCCTGCGAACGGCGGCGCGCGACCCGGATGTGGTGGCGATCAAGCAGACCCTGTACCGGACATCAGATGATTCCCCCATCGTGCAGGCGCTGATCGAAGCGGCTGAGTCCGGCAAGTCGGTCACCGCGCTGGTTGAACTGAAGGCGCGGTTCGATGAGGAAGCCAATATCCGCTGGGCACGGGATCTGGAGCGTGCCGGCGCGCAGGTGGTGTACGGATTTGTCGACCTGAAAACCCACGCCAAGGTGTCGATGGTGGTACGCCGACAGGCCGGAAAACTTGTCACCTATGTCCATCTGGGGACCGGTAATTATCATCCGGTTACTGCCAGGATCTACACGGATCTCAGCTTCTTCACCTGTGATCCGGCCATGGGCCGGGATGCGACGCGGTTGTTCAATTACGTTACCGGCTATGCCGAACCGGGCTCCCTTGAAAAGATCGCGATTGCGCCGCTGACCCTGCGCTCGACCCTTGAAGACCTGATCGGGCGCGAGATCGAACATGCCGGTGCAGGCCGACCGGCCAGTATCTGGGTCAAACTGAATTCGCTGGTCGACCCGGGCATTATCGACGCGCTGTACCGGGCCAGCATGGCCGGGGTCCAGGTCGACCTGATCGTGCGCGGCATCTGCTGCCTGCGTCCCGGGATCAAGGGGCTGTCGGAAAATATCCGGGTCAAGAGCGTCGTCGGTCGCTTCCTGGAACACAGCCGGATCATCTGTTTCGGCAATGGCGAGAGCCTGCCCTCGGCCAATGCCGCAGTCTTCCTGTCATCGGCGGACTGGATGCCCCGGAATCTTGATCGGCGGGTGGAATCCTTCTGGCCGGTTGAAAACCCGACCGTGAAGGAACAGGTCCTTGAGCAGATCATGGTAGCGACACTGAAAGACGAGACACAAAGCTGGGTCATGGCGCCGGATGGCTCGTATCAGCGCGTCAAGGCATCGCCGGACGCGTTTTCAGCGCATGACTATTTCATGACCAATCCCAGCCTGTCGGGCGCGGACATACACTGGCCGACGCGCCGCCGGCGATTCCCAGTATGTCCGGCGAAGGCTGACATCGTGCCCGGCGTCCTTTCCCGGGGCAGGATGGCGAGCCGTTCGGCGAAAGGCAAACCGGTTGCCGTCATCGATGTCGGGTCCAATTCCATACGGCTCGTCGTCTTTGACGAAACCAAGCGGGTGCCTGTTCCCACCTTCAACGAAAAAGTTTCCTGCGGTCTGGGGCGGGGGCTGGATTCGACAGGACAATTGCACCCCGAAGGGGTCGCGATGGCGTTGCAGAGCCTGCGCCGTTTCGTGGCGCTGACCGAGGCAATGGGGGTCGTCAATGTGGAAGCGGTCGCGACGGCCGCTGTCCGCGAAGCGACGGACGGACCCGCGTTTATTGAACGGGTCGCCACGGAGTGCGGTCTGAAGGTGAAAACGATTCCGGGCGAGGAAGAGGCGCGACTGTCGGCGCTGGGTGTTCATTCGGCGTTTCCCGATGCCGATGGCTTCATGGCCGATCTCGGCGGCGCGAGTGTCGAGCTTGTCCGTATGAAGCAGGGCGAATTGCAGGAGCAGGTGACGCTGCCAATCGGGCCCATCCGTCTGGCTGATGAGAAAATCGATTCAGAGGAACTGATAAACCGCAATTTCGACACGCTGGACTGGATAGACAAGGCAAAAGGCGGCACATTCTATGCCGTCGGCGGGGCGTGGCGGGCCTTCGCGCGGGTGCATATGAACTATACGAAATACCCGCTGCTGGTCGCGCATCATTACCGGATCAGCCGGCGCGGGGCGCTGGATTTCGCGGAGCTTATTTCCCATCTCAGCCAGGAATCGCTGCGGCAGGTTCCGGGCCTTTCCAAACGCCGCGCCGAAAGCCTGCCCTTCGCCGCCCAGATGCTGGAAAACCTGGTTGAGCGGTCCGGCGTATCCCAGATCGTGTTTTCGGCTTATGGCCTGCGCGAGGGATGTATCTATGACCGCCTGCCGAAGCGCCTGAGGACAGAAGATCCTCTGATCGCAACGGCACAGGATCTCGCCTGGCGGACAGGCCGGGCGACCGCAGATGGCGAAGCTTTGTACAAATGGATGTCCCCCGTATTCCCCACGGAAAGCGCGCGCGAGGCTAAACTGCGGCGTGCGGCATGCCTGCTGGCCGACCTGGAGTGGTCGGAGCATCCGGATTACAGGGTGGAGCACGCCCTGCTGCGGATTCTGCGTTATCCGCTGGTTGGCGTGGATCACGCGGGGCGGGCCTATCTGGGGCTTTCGGTCGCGTCACGGCATGCGCGGGTCCGCGACCTGCTGTTTGACCGTTTCCTGCGTTCCCTGATGGACGACACGGAGGCCGATCGCGCGCGCGCAACCGGGCTTGCCATGCGGCTCGGCTATACTGTGTCGGGCGGCGTTATTTCGCTGTTGCAGCAGACGTCGGTTCGCCGGGACGGTAATGAGCTGGTTCTGGATCTGCCGGATCATGCGGCGGTGCTGGTGGGCGATGTCGTGCAACGGCGCTTTGCATCGCTGGCCGCGGCGCTAAACTGTACGCCAAGAGTTGAATTCAGGGATCCGGCGGCGCAGAAAAACGGTAAATAACGCCGCTTCGCACTGCGCGATAAGGGCTATTGCAGCAAGACGGAGCGGGTTTCGTCGAACACCGTCATCGGCCGCCCGTCACGCACCCCGGTCAGCGTAAACCGTGCTTCATAGCGGCCCGCGGGCAGGGGGCCTCCGGGGCTGTGGTGCAAAACGAAGAATGCAACGCTGCGCAGGCGTGAAACCGGTCCGGCCTTTTCTGCCACTTTCCGGCCGCTGCCATCTTGCAGGGTGATTGCATATCGGTCGTCCGCATACAGGCCCGCGGCGAAGACACCGAAATACAGATGGCCATGCCGGCGCGGCAGAACTTCCTGATCGTACAATCCGTATTGCAGGGCAATGCGCGCCATGGAGCGGGTGGCAAAGCCGCTATGCATGATGAAGCTCGGGATGTAGGAAAGCCGGGCAAGGGTTTCCGGTGCCCAGAGAGGGGCGGCGCCGGCGCCGCAGCCGGCATACGGTTCCGCGCCGGTGAAGGGATCGACGACTGTGTTGCCGTGCCGTACGGAAAAATGCAGGTGCGGAAATTCGCTGAGCCCGGACATGCCGATTTGGCCAAGCATCTGTCCTTTTGTGACGCGGTCACCTTTTTTCACCGTCAGGCTCGCCCGCTTTAAATGGGCGTACACGGTCAGCCAGCGATCGCCGTGGCTGATGACCACCCGGTTGCCCAGTCCCCGGTCGGTAACGGCGTTCTCGCCAACCAGTTTCACATTGACGTCAGGCATGCCTTCGCGCGTGTTGACGACCGTTCCGTCGGCGGCGGCGATCACCGAAACGCCGCGTTCCATGGCACGGACATCCGGCAGGCGAATATCGGTGCCGTCATGTTTGTCACTGGATAGCGGCCCGCAGCGGTAGTCGCGGTATCCGGCCGTCGTGTCGTGATCGACATATTTCTGGATTGAACAGACCCGACCGATTTCGCAGTCCACCGGAAACGACAGCACCGGTGGCGCGGCTTCGGCACGCGGGCTTGCCGCGACAATCAGCAACGCGAGGATGCCCAGGATACGGACAGCCTGCATATCGATACTATGGAGTTTTCAGGTTGACGACGCGGGTCTTGCGGCCCTTGATCGCGAGTGCAACCTCGCCCCGCTTCAGCGCCAGCGCGTCATCGCCGAAAATTTCCCGTCGCCAGCCCTGTAACGCCGGCACATTCGCGTTGTCGTCGCCGGCGATCATTTCGAGATCATCGGTACTGGCGATCAGGCGCGGCGCGACGTTTTGGGTTTCTGTCACGTGTTTCAGCAGGACTTTCAGCAGGTCGGTGACCGCGCCGAGGCCGGACTGGCGTGCCTTCTGTTTCGGCAATTGCGGCAGTTCCGAATCCGGCAGGTTCCGCGCCCGGCTGACAGTTTCGATGATTTCCGCACCGGCGGCACTGTTGGCATAGCCTTTCGGCAGGGCCCGCAACCGTTCCAGCGCCTCTTTCTTGGTTGGCGCCTGTGCGGCGATCTCAAGCAATGCATCGTCCCGCAGGATCCGGTTGCGTGGCACATCCTTGGTCTGGGCCGCCGTTTCACGCCAGGCGGCGAGTTCCCGCATGATCGCATGGAAGCGGGGGCTGTTATTACGGGATTTCAGGCGACGCCAGGCCAGTTCGGGTTCCAGCCGGTAGGTATCCCGGTCCATCAGGATATTCATTTCCTGATCGAGCCAGTGCGTACGGCCGCTTTTTTCAAGCTGCGCCGCCAGCGCTTCATAGGCCGGCCGCAGATGGATGACATCGGCCAGCGCATAGGTCAGCTGTTTTTGGGTGAGGGGCCGGTGCGCCCAGTCGGTAAACCGGGAGGATTTGTCTGTTGCCGCCCCGACCAGCTTGGCGACGAGGTTTTCATAGCTGACCTGGTCGCCGAAGCCACAGACCATAGCCGCCACCTGGGTATCGAACAGTGGTTCGGGAATGGATCCGGTAGCGTGGAAGAAGATTTCCACGTCCTGGCGACCCGCATGAAACACTTTCAGCACATCCTGGTTCGCCATCAGGTCATACAGGGGCTGCAGGTCAATATCCGGTGCCAGCGTATCGATGGCCGCCGCTTCGTCGGGGCCGGCGATCTGGACCAGGCAGAGCCGCGGCCAGTATGTGCGGTCACGCAAAAATTCGGTATCGACGGCGATATAATCGGCGTCACCCAGGCTCTCGCAGAATGCTGCGAGGCGTTTGCTGTCTGTAATTGGTATGATTTCCATGGCTGCCATGAATACACCGAGTCGCCGGGGGGAAAAAGGCCCGGCGCGAAATTGCCGTCATTTACGTCCTACACCTTGACAATACGGCGTAATCAGTGCCCTTTGCGCGCCGAAATCCCCAACCGGCGGCGTAAATAACATGCATCTCTATCGTACGCATCTTTGCGGCGCGTTGCGCCTGGAACATGAAGGCCAGACTGTCCGGCTATCGGGCTGGATCGATCGCAAGCGCGACCACGGCAATCTGCTGTTTATCGACCTTCGCGACAACAGCGGCACGGCGCAGCTTGTCGTCGACACCGGCAACCCGCTATTCGTCGAAATCGAGCGCCTGCCGCTGGAATCGGTGATTACGGTTACCGGAAAGATTTTGCGGCGCAGCCCGGAAACGGTGAACACGAACCTGCCGACCGGCGAGGTCGAACTTGGCGTCGCGGAATTCTCCGTGCAGTCACTGGCGGACCCGCTGCCGATGCCGGTCAATCAGGATGCGGGATATCCGGAGGAAATTCGCCTCAAATACCGTTTCCTCGACCTGCGGCGTGAACAGATGCATCGCAATATCCTGCTGCGGTCAAAGATCATCTCCTCCATTCGCCGGCGCATGGTCGACGGTGGATTCACCGAATTCCAGACCCCGATCCTGACCGCCGCATCGCCGGAAGGCGCGCGCGATTTCCTGGTGCCGAGCCGTCTGCATCCGGGCAAGTTCTATGCGTTGCCGCAGGCGCCGCAGCAGTTCAAGCAGTTGCTGATGATCGCCGGGTTCGATCGCTATTTCCAGATCGCACCCTGTTTCCGGGACGAGGACGCCCGGGCGGACCGATCACCGGGCGAGTTCTACCAGCTTGATGTGGAGATGTCCTTCGTGACTCAGGAAGACGTTTTCAATGCGCTGGAGCCTGTGCTGGGCGGCGTGTTCGAGGAATTTGCCGATGGCCGCGCCGTAACGCCGGCGCCGTTTCCGCGCATTCCCTTTGATCAGGCGATGCTGGAATACGGTTCCGACAAGCCGGACCTGCGGAACCCTTTGAAAATCGTGGATGTCAGCGAGGCATTCCGGGGATCGAGTTTCCGCGTCTTCGCGCAGGCGGTTGAAAAGGGATCGGTGGTTCGCGCCGTGCCGGCGCCGGGCGCCGCCGCAAAACCGCGCAGCTGGTTCGACAACATGAACAGCTGGGCGCGCAAGGAAGGCGCGCCGGGGCTTGGTTATATCATCTTCGAGGAAGAAGGCGGGCGCGGCCCGATCGCCAATAACCTCGACGCCGAACGCATTGCCATGATCCGCGATGCGACAGGGTTGTCCGCGGGGGATGCGGTGTTCTTTGCCGCCGGCGCGCCGGGTGAGGCGGCGG
>CAXBEC010000034.1:0-11767 GCA_963974145.1 uncultured Alphaproteobacteria bacterium
TATCGGTATCGCCGGACCTCGGGCCCGGGAATGCCGCTGCGTACGAGCGTGTCTTCGCAAGAAGACGATCTGGCTGCCCCGCCGGGGCGGCCCTGCGCAGTTTATTTCGAGCGGGAGCGAAACAGAATGAGCCTCAACGTGAAAGACCAGGACTTTGGCGAAAATCCCCTGGAGACTCGCGAAACCGACCATTACCAGACCGAATACGTGCAGTCCTTTGTCGAAAAATGGGACGAGTTGATCGACTGGGACGCCCGTGCGGAAAGCGAAGGCAAGTTCTTCATCGATATCCTCAAGGCACGCGGCAAGCACAAGGTTCTCGACGTTGCCGCCGGCACCGGCTTCCATTCGATCCAGCTGATGAAGGCCGGGTTCGACGTCACCAGCGCCGACGGCAACGCCGAAATGCTCGTCAAGGCCTTCGAAAACGGGCGCCAGCGCGACATGCTGCTGCAGACGGTCCATGCCGACTGGCGCTGGCTGAACAAGGATGTGCACGGCAAATACGATGCGATCATCTGTCTCGGCAATTCCTTCACCCATCTGTTCGACGAGGCGGATCGCCGCCGCGCGCTGGCCGAATTCTACGCGGCGCTGCGCTGGGACGGCATCCTGATCATGGATCAGCGCAATTACGACAGCATCCTGAACAACGGTTTTTCCTCCAAGCACAAATACTATTACTGCGGTGACCAGGTGACGGCGGAACCGGAACACATGGACGATGGCCTCGCCCGGTTCTGCTATTCCTTCCCCGACGGTTCCCAGTTCCACCTGAACATGTTTCCGCTGCGCAAGGCCTATCTGCGCGGGCTGATCACCGAGGTCGGCTTCCAGAAGGTGAAGACCTATGGCGACTTCCAGGAGACCTACCAGGAAGACGAGCCGGACTTCTTCGTCCATGTCGCCGAAAAGACCAGCCCGCTTCACATGACCGGTAGCGAAGACGATGAGTAACCGCTCGCAGGCCGTTGCAAAGGCCGAGGAATATTACGACAGCTCCGAAGCGGATTCCTTCTACAGCAATGTCTGGGGCGGCGAGGATATCCATATCGGCCTCTACCGGACGCCGGACGAAGCTATCGCCCCCGCCAGCCGCCGCACCGTTACGACCATGGCCGAACGCATCGCGGGCCTCGGCCCCGACAGCCGGGTCATTGATATCGGTGCGGGCTATGGCGGCGCCGCTCGCTACCTGGCGGAAACCTATGGCTGCCATGTCACCTGCCTGAACCTCAGCAATACCCAGAACGCGATCAACGAAGCCAAGAACGCCGAAGCCGGACTGACCGGCCGCATCGACGTGTTGCATGGCAGCTTCGAGGATATCCCGAGCGACGATGCCGGCTTCGACCTCGCCTGGTCGCAGGACGCCATCCTGCACAGCGGCAACCGCCCGCTTGTGCTGGACGAAATCCGCCGCGTGCTGAAACCGGGCGGCGAGTTCATCTTCACCGACCCGATGCAGAGCGACGACTGCCCGCCCGGCGTGCTGCAGCCGATCCTCGACCGCATCCACCTGGAATCGCTGGCCTCCATCGGTTTCTACCGAAAGGCGCTGGGCGAACGCGGCTTCGGCGAGGTCGGCGTCCTGCCGATGCTCGACCAGTTGCGCACTCATTACACCCGCGTCGGCGAAGACCTGAAAAACCGCTACGCCGAAATCATCACGCTCTGCGGCCAGGACTATGTCGACAACATGCTGCAGGGCCTGGACCGCTGGGTTGAAGGCGCCGATTCCGGTTACCTCGCCTGGGGAATCCTGCATTTCCGCAAGGCGTAACGCGGCGCTGACAAAACAACCCGTTTCGGTTGGCATTGTTTGGCATCGATTGGCATTGCTTCACTTTCGTTGACACCGCCCCGCCGGCAACACGACCGGCGGGGCGGCGAACTAACGTCTTTATTGTTGGCATTGATTGGCATTTGTTTGCATTTACAGGTCGCGGCCCGCCTGTGGCAAAATCGGCGGCGGCCGTACCGGGCAAACCGGCCGACCGGAAAACATCGCTTTGATATACATCGATTAACATCGGTTTACATTCCTTGGCATCACCGCGGCAGCAGTGCGCCGGACAGAACGGCAGATAATATATTTTTTTATTGGCATTGATTGGCATTTGTCCGATTCCCCGCGAAACAGATCTTTTTAATGCAGCAGCACGCCCGAACGCGGCCAACACCCGATCCATAAAATCGGGCAAACAAGTGAATTAAAAAATAGGAATATAGTCTATGACGGTCGCGTTTTCAAGGCCAGGCAACACCGGGCTGAACGAGTATCGTCAGATCCCTGACAATGGGCCAAACCGGATAGCCTCCTGTCGGGCGTGCTCCCTTGAACGGCGCGATACGTATAACGCGGCCTGTCCCCACATTGCCGCCCCCCGGACCGGTTCCATCAAAAAGGTATTCGGAACCCTGTCTTCACGCCGCGCGTTAGGACCGTGAGGGTACGCCGCAATCGGCAATCCCCTTCCGCGTAACCAACGCAAGGAGAGGCAGAGATGAAACGTAATCTGATTTCCGTTGTGACCGCTATTCTGCTGGCCGGTGGCCTTTCGGCCTGCGGCAGCAGCACGGGGGACCGCGCCCTGAGTGGCGCCGGCATTGGCGCCGCCGCGGGCGCCATCGGTGGCGCACTGGTCGGCGCGCCCGGCACCGGGGCCGCCATCGGCGCCGCGGCAGGCGCCGGCGTTGGCGCGGCCACGGATGAGAAAGATGTCGATCTGGGCAAGCCCGTCTGGCGCGACTAGGCCCTGGCGGGCCAGCCCCGTGGCATGCCGGTGAATTGCCGGTTTAACCTTTGCCGGATCAGATGGAGTCGCCGGAAATTGCGGGCAGGATAACCTCGACCTGCGTCCCGGCACCCACCGTACTGGTGATCGTGAAGACGCCGTTCTGCAATTCCACCAGGCGCTTGACGATCGGCAGCCCCAGCCCGGTGCCGGTCGTCACCCGGGTTTGGGCATTATCCGCGCGCGCATAGGGTTCGCAAATTTTCGGAATTTCATCCGCGGCGATCCCACACCCGGTATCGGCAACCGTCAGACGGATCCTGTCCCCGGAAAGGGGTTCAGCGGTTGTCGTCACCGTGCCGCCATCAGGCGTAAACTTGATTCCGTTCGACAGGAGGTTCAGCAAAACCTGCCGGATCGCCCGTTCATCGGCAAGAACGCGGCGGCCTGCAAGGCGGCAGTCCACGGCCAGCGCGACATTGCCGGCCTCGGCCTGCGGCGCAACGATTCCGGTCATGCCATCGATGAGCGCCGCCAGGTCGAGCGCTTCGAGGTGCAGGGTTTCCTTGCCGGATTCCAGTTTGGACAGGTCGAGAATATCGTTGATGAGCGACAGGAGATGCTTGCCACTGCTGTGTATGTGCCCGGCATATTCGACGTAACGCGGGGGTTCGCAGTGGCCGAATGACTCGTTTGCGATGACTTCGGAAAACCCGATGATCGCATTCAGCGGCGTACGGAACTCATGGCTCATATGCGCAACGAAATCGGACTTTATCCGGTTCAGCGCCTGTGCCTTCTCCTTTTCCGAAACCAGACGATTGAGCAGTTGCCGGCGTTCCGTCACGTCTTCCTGCAGGCAGACGAAATGATCGGCCTGCTGCCCGTCCCGGGACAGCCGGTACAATGACATTTCGGCGCAGAGTATGCGGCCATCCGGTCTCTGACGCTGGATCTCGCCATGCCAGGTCTCGCCCTGCTCCACCTTTGCGCAAATCCCATCCCAGGCAGTACCCGTCAGGTTATGGAATTCCCGGCGCCGCAGGTCAGCGCCGACAAGATCGTCCTGGCCTTTCCCGGAAAGCGCGCTGCAGGCCGGATTGGCATAGGCGATGCGCCAGTCGCGATCGGCGACGGCAATCGCGATGGGACTGCGTTCAACGGCGAAAGACAACAGGCCGATACGCTGGACCATGCTGTCGAATTCCGCGGCGACGCCGCTCAGGTCCGGGTTCTCGTTCGCCTTTGCAAAGCGCCCCGCAACGCCGCGAGGGCCCGTCGACATGGCTGTTTCCCGGAACGTCCGCAACCCCGTCCGGATGCGCAACAGGATAACGAGAGTCAGGATTGCCGCCGAAAAATACAGCACGCTGGCAAACTGTATTTCCGGTGACTGCCAGTAGGGTCGGCCGAAGGACGATCCCAGGAATGCCTCGCCGGCATAGGATGTGACGACCGCCCAGCAGCCGTTTTCGGACACGTAGGGAATGATGGCCGTAATCAGCTGCTGTGGACCATCGGCGAGGGAATGGCGCGTGCCGATGGTTTCATCCGCATCACAGGATTCTGACAGCCGTGACAATACGCCCAGCGTGGCCAGCTTCTCGATTTCGGATTGCAGATAGGCGCCGCCCAGGGCCGGATTGGCCGCGACGTAATAAAACCCCGAATTGTTCCGCGCGGCGGCCGGTCGATACAGGATGCGGATATTCAGGTTATTCGTGGCCAGCTCTTCCAGCGCCTTGTCGATCTGCGGCAGGCTTTTCGGGCCTTCACGCAGCAGCGGCGACAGGAAGGTCGTGATCAGATGACCCTGCTCCCGGGCCGATTGATACAGCAAATCGGATTTGCTCCGCTCCGCCTCACCCAGACGGTCATAGATAATGACCGGAACGACAGCGAAGACGATCCCCGCCATCAGAATTTTCGCCGCCAAGACATTGGCGGGTGAATGCTTTGAAAAACGCCGTGAAGACCGGCGCGAGCCTAAACGTTGACGGATGTCCGTTCCGGGTCACTTACGATGCCCGTTGGGACTGTGCCTGGCGGGGAATCCGCGCCGTACAGACCGCGTCCGGGCCTGTTTTCGCTACGGACACGTTCGCTTCCAGATGCAATACCGCATAATCGCCGGTTTCCAGGTTCGCATACAGGAACAGCTTCAGCTCGCAGCCGGGAAAACGATATTCAAGAACCCTCGACGGCGGCGACACCAGTGTTTCCGCCGCGGGGCCGAGCAGGATCGCTACTTCGCGTTCGGACAGGCCAAGCAGCATCTGGTCATTCAGATCTAGAATGTCACGACCACCTTTGCCGACAGCAGGTTTGGCGGATTTCGCTTTCGGCGGCACGGACGGCTTGTTCGCGGGCCGCGGGAAAACCGCGCGGGGGGCCGGATTGACGCTAACCCTGGCCAGTATTTCCAAAGGTTCCGTTTCGTCCACCAGGGCGGGGACGACCATCGGGCTGGTGCCGCAAGCGGTGAAAGCGAAACTGCCACCTAAAAGTAGCAGAAACCGCGCATATCTGAGCATTTTAATCGACCAGTCTGTGATCATGGCATGACCGGAACCGCCGCAATCCGTAACCGGAAATATAGTCAGGCATGCGTTAACAATTGCTTAAGAGAACGCTCTTTAAGAGTGTCCCAATCGATGCAGAACACTCATTGCGATACTGTTCATCTTCGACGCATTCCCGATATCCGGTGCCGGGAACGCTCGCAGCGGCTCAATCAAACGTCATGAACTCATCCGCCTCTGACAATGGCGGCGCTGCCTTCAATGCGGCGATATCGGGCGCCTGCGGCGCCAGGTCCGCGGTCCCGGCAATCACCCTCTCCAGTTCCGCCGCGACGGCGAGCACGCCCAGATCGTCATGCCGTCTGCCGACGACCTGCAACCCGAAAGGCAGGCCGTTGGCGTCCGTCCCGCAGGGGATCGTGATTGAGGGATGGCCGGCAATCGTCGTGGCATAGGCCATGGCGAGCCAGTGATAGTAGCTTCCGGTCGGCTGGCCGTCGATCTCCGTCGGGTAGAATTCCCGCCAGGGGCGCGGGCTAATCGTGACAGCGGGAGAGATCAGGAAATGATACTGATCGAAGAAGGCCTGCCAGGCGCGGTAGTACCGCCCCTGGGCAAAGATCGCCTGCGCCACGTCTTCGGCCGAATAGCTGCGTCCTTCCAGCACATTGTCCCGCACATTCGGCCCCACGAGGTCGGGCTTCGTGTCGAGCAGTTTCGCGTGGATGCCGAGGAACTGGATCGCGCGCAGCACCGAGAATATGCGGTCCGCATCGGTGCAGTCGGGTGCGGCTTCCTCGATACGGCCCAAATGAGGCGCCAGTTGCGGCAGGATGTTGCGGAAATGTGCCCGGATGATACGTTCCGTGGGGGCGAAGCCGAAATCCTCGGTCGCGGCGATGTTCAGGGTCGACAGGTCGCGGCGCGGCAGTTCGGCGAACGCATTGGCGTCCCAGGGGGTGCGGCCGTCGATCACCGGTGTATAGGGGTCGCGCCGGTCCGGCTGCGCCAGCACCGCCAGCATCAACGCGGCATCCGCCACATTGCGCGCCATCGGGCCGGAACTCGGCAGGGGCAGCAATGCCGCCGCCCGCGTATCCCCCGGCACGATTCCGGGGCTCGGCCGGAACCCCACCACCCCGCAATAGGCCGCCGGGTTGCGCAGGCTGCCGCCGGTGTCCGAACCCGTCGCCAGCGGGAAATAACCGCAGGACAGCCCCACCGCGGAACCGCCCGACGACCCGGCGCAGGTGCGGGTCACATCATAGGGATTGGCGGTCGCGCCATAGACACGGTTGCGCGTATTGGCGCCGGCACTCCATTCGGGATTGTTGGTCTTGCCCATCGGCATCGCCCCCGCCGCGCGCATCTGGGCGACGATGGTGCTGTCCGCCTCGGCGATATTGCCCGCAAAGGCCTCCGACCCGAAGGTTGTGGGCAGCCCGGCGACATCCAGCATATCCTTCACGCCAAACGGCAGCCCGTGCAGCAGCGGCAGGTCCTCGCACTTGGCCACCGCCCGCTCCGCCGCCTGCGCCGCCGCGAAGACCCGGTCGAAGTCGCGCACGACCAGCGCATTCACCGCATGGTCCACCGCCTCGACCCGGGCAATGCACGCCTCCGCCAGTTCGACGGGGGACAGCGCCTTGGCCTCGATCAGAAGACGCGCCTCGATAGCGCTCAGGTCGGCGGGACTGGACATGGCTTGCAGCCTTTCGTGGCATCTGGGTCCGATGGGTAAGGAAACCGTAGAACATCCCGCGAGCGATGAAAATATCTCCGGGTAACGCACTCCGGCCCCTCGCCTCGCGCCGCCGCGCCGTCCTACAATGCCCGCACACACATCACATACGTAAAAAAAGGAGCCGGGTCATGGGGGATCGTCTGAAGGGGAAGATCGCAATCGTTGTCGGGGCGGGACAGGCGCCGGGGTCTTCGCCGGCCATCGGCAACGGACGGGCGACCGCGCTGCTGTTCGCGCGCGAGGGCGCCAGCGTGATGGCGGTGGACCGGCGGCTGGATTCAGCACAGGAGACCGTCGCCATGATCGAGGCCGAGGGCGGCACCGGTGTGGCACAGGCGGCGGATGTGACCGATGAAGCCTCCATGCAGGCGATGGTCGCGGCTTGTGTCGCGAAATACGGGCGGATCGATATCCTGCACAACAATGTGGGCATCAGCGTCGAGGGCGGCGATGCGCCGATTACCGAGATTACCACCGAATCCTTCGACAGGATCGTGGCCGTGAACCTGCGCAGCATCGTCTATGCCTGCAAGCATGCGCTGCCGGTGATGCGGCCGCAGGGCAGCGGTGTCATCATCAACATTTCTTCCATGGCGGCGCAGAACACCTATCCCTGGGTGACCTACAAGGCGACCAAATCGGCGAAGGGCAAGATGGGTACCGGCTGGGACATCGCCCATGCGGCGCTGTTCCTGGCCTCCGACGAGGCGGGCTTCATCACCGGCGTGGCGCTGCCGGTGGATGGCGGGTCAAGCTGCCGGGTGGGCTAGCGCAAAACCGGAAGGAGCGGGTGCGCGGGTCCGGCCGCCCCTCACCCGCTCCCGGTTCAGTCCGCCGCGGCTTCGGCGCGCTTAAAGGCCGGCATCACGTCGCGGCCGAAATGGTCGATCTGTTCCAGGATGACGTCCAGCGGCGTGCCCATGGCCGATTGCGCATTGATCGCTTCCAGCCCGGGGAATTTCTGCTCGACCTCCTGCAGGAATTCGACAAAGCCATCGGCCGGGCCGCAATACCATGAGCCCCGCTCAACCGCTTCCTCCAGGGTCGGGATGCCGGAATTGCTGATCCCGCCCCGGCGGGCGATGGCCTCGACCTGTTCCGGCTTCAGCGGGCCGAGGAAGCCCAGCGGAGATCCCGAGGCAGAGGTTTTCGCCCAGCTTCGTTTCGATCCCGGCGCGTTCATGGGCGCGCTGGAAGGCGTGGATATTGCCTTCCGCCATCAGCGCCGAACCGCCGCCGACAATGCCCTTGATCCCGTGTTTCACCATGAAGTCGAGCCCGCGATCGCCGGCGCTGACCACCGGCTGCCAGCATTCCACCGGCAGCGTGCGCGGGCGCGGCACCAGGGTCAGGTCCTTCAGGTCATAACCGCGATACGGCACGTCCGGCGGCAGGGTGTAGAACTTCCCCTTGTGCGCGAAACGCTCGTTATTGAAGGCCTTGAAGATGATGTCGACCTGTTCCTCGAACATGTCCCGGTTCGCTTCCGCGTCGATCAGGTGGCCGCCCAGGGTTTCCACCTCGCGCGTGTGATAGCCGCGGCCGACGCCGAAGATCACCCGCCCCTTCGTCAGCCAGTCGGCCGTCGCGTAATCCTCCGCCAGGCGCAGCGGATGCCACATCGGCGCGATGTTGAACCCGCAGCCGATCCGCAATGACTTCGTCACATGCGCCAGATGCACCCCCAGCATCATGACATTGGGGACGCATTCATAACCTTCATGCTGGAAATGGTGTTCGGCGAACCACAGCGCGTCATACCCCAGTTCGTCCATGCGTTTCGCCATCGCTTCCGATTTATCGAAGACGCCGGCCAGTTGTTCATTGGAATAGCGCCGGTCATTCGCCGGCGTCGCATCCTGCCCCATATCGCCAAGGTCGATATGCCCGGCAAAGAGCGATGAAAACCGCTTGATCATGTCCGTTCCTCCCGATTGGTCAAAAGGAGGGTAGCGCGGCTTTCGCATCGCGTGCAAACAGCACGGATGCCGCGGCGAGTTCGGGCTTGAGGCGCGCGGCCCGGTCCCGCAGTATTCCGGCCGGCCCGGACCGGCCCCGCAGAACAGGAGCACCGACCGTGATCATTCGCGATATCGAGGAACACGAAATCGGCACGCTCATTGACCTGTACCAGCACTACACGGCGCCCGAAAACCTGCCGCCGCTGTCCGATGCGGCGATCCGCGATATCTGGGCAGCCATTCAGTCCAGCCCCGGAATTCGCTACTTCGTCCTCGAAACCGAAGGGCGGATCGTGGCCGCCGCGATCCTCTCGATCACCCCGTCCTTCATACGCGGCGGCGCGGGCTATGGCCTGATCGAACATGTGGTAACCCATGCGGATTTCCGCCGCCGGGGCCTGGCCCGGGCCCTGATGGAACATGTCCTCGACCATGCCTGGGCGCAGGGCTGCAGTGAGGTCATGCTGCTATCCGGCGCCGACCTGACCGGTGCGCACAGGATGTATGAAGGTCTCGGCTTTGACCGGCACCGGCGAACCGGTTTTATCAAATACCACCCCTAGCGGGCACCAACGCGCGGCATCCCACGGCCCGCCCCCAAATTGGGTAGTTCCCCCCATACCGGCGCCAGGGTGATTCTGCTGCAATCCCTTCGTTGAAATTTTCGTCGCGCAACAGGCCCTTCCGGTCCGTGCGGCATTTTTCGGATAAGGGAGAATTGCATTGAAATATTTACGCTGGATCATGATGGCGGCGGCGGGCCTTGTGCTGCTGCCCGCCGTGCCCGCCGGCGCTATCCCCATCAGCTACGAGCTGGAATTCCAGACCAGCGGTCAGAGCATCTGGGACACCGGCACCGCGGCGACGCTGGACAAGACAGCGTTTGTCGGCGCCGCCTGGCAGGACCAGACCGCCACGCTGGACCTGATCGCCGGAGAAGAGGACACCAATGTTCCCAATCCCCTGCGGATTGCCTATGACACCGCGTTCGGCGCCTGCCGGGGGCTGGGCTTTTCGTCCAGCGCCTGTATCAACGGGCAGAGCGCGCGGGTGCCGGTGCCCCGGCTGGGCAGCCGCCCGTCGGTGCGCAGTTGCGGCAAGTTCGCGGTGGCCTGCAAGATCGCGCAGGGCGTCGACGTGACGAAGCGCGCCGCCTATGACCTCGCGCTGGCCGCCTGCAAGAAGCTGGGCAATTCCGCCAGCACCTGCCGGAACGGCCAGTCGGGGCGACTGCCGGTGATCGCGCTGGGCACCGCCCCGCCGCAATTCCTGGATGTCGACACCCGCACCGGTGTCGCGGTCGAAGGTACGTCGGACGGTCGCGTCGGGCTGGAACTCGGCGTCGAGATCGGTAGCGGCTCCGTGGATGCCACCGTGTCCTATCAGGCGAGTCTGGACATTCCGGACACGACCCTGCTGGACAAGGCGAATGCGATCAATTTCAACCCGAACAGCACCCTGGCGGGGACCAATGTGCTGAGCACGGAATTTGCCGACATGTCGCTGCGCGCAGATGCGATCTTCGAGGTCTCCGGCAATGTTTCAGGCGAGGCCTGCGTGATTGCCGCCGGCTGCGTCACCGGCAGTTCGCCCTTCGATATCGACCAGACCATCCCAATCCTGTCCTTCAACGAAAGCGGCGAAGGCGACATCCTGCTGCTCGGCCAGAGCCCGTCCACATTCGGGTTTCCCGCTGAAGCGAACGGTTTCCCCTTCGAGATTGCGGCCGGTTCCGGGGTCGCGGGCGAACTTGCCAGCGCGACACTCTACCTGCCGCAACCCAACGCCAGTGGTGGTCTCGACACGACCAGCAACACGCTGAAGGCGTCGGCGCAGGACGACCTGGTCGACCTCACCGTGGATATCGACGCGGTGGCCTCGCTGGCCGCCACGGCAGGGGCCACGACACAGGCCTTCGGCTTTGAGGTGCCGATCGGCAATGTGGGCAGCATCGGCTATGACATCATCGATGTGAAAATCGGCCCGACCATCGACCTGAAGCAGGATTTCGAACTGGACCCGACCCTGTTTGTCCAGTTCGTCTTTGACAAGGCGGTGATGGTCGCGGGCGAAATGGTGACAGAACTGATTTCGGCCTGGGACAGCCTGCCCGATATCCTGTTCCTCGACGACGTCACGACAGTCACGCCGACCTTCTTCGTCGATGCGGAACTGCGCAATCGTACCTTGCTGGATTTCGACCTGGAATTCCTCGTCGACCTGCTGCAGATCAATTTCGACCTGCTCGGCTTCGAACGCCAGTTCGGGATCGGCAATATCCTGGATGCGGGCATCGACCTGTTCCAGTCGCCGGACCTGTTCGACAGCCTGTTTTCGCTGCAGGGATTTGATCTACAGATCGGCGAAAGCTTCACGATCGACTTCCTTTCGGGCCCCACCGCGCCGCAAAGCTTTGCCGCCCGCAGCGCGGTGAACCCCATTGAAACCTTCACCGAGGCGTCGGTGCCCGAACCGGGTGCGCTTGTCCTGCTTCTGGTCGGGCTTGGAGGGTTCTTCTTCCTGCGCCGGCGCAACGCGGCACCGGCAGCCCTGGCGGCATAAGGCGGCAACCGGCCCGGCGGCGGGATATCAACCGCCGCCGGCGCCACCGTCCCCCGCATTTCTTACAGAAAGGAAATTCACATGAAAATCATTCGACTGGCGTTCTGTATCCTCCTGCTGCAGTCCGGCGCGGCCCTCGCGGCGGATAGCGACAACCGGTTTGCGATGAAGGGCGCCGGCTTCCTGCCCTGCCAGGCCTATCTGTCAGCGCGCGAGTCGCGGACCAGCGCCTATTACATG
>CAXBEC010000035.1:0-11663 GCA_963974145.1 uncultured Alphaproteobacteria bacterium
CCCCGCCGATATACTGATCGACGGGCAACCAGTAATCGACGGCGGCGCGGGTGAACGGCGCATCGGCGACCGGTGCGCAAAACCGCGCGAAATACCAGGACGATTCGACAAACGTATCAAACGTATCCGTTTCACGCGTTGCGGCACCGTTGCAGCTGGGACAGTTCACGTGCTTCCATGTCGGATGCCGGTCCAGAGGGTTACCCGGTGCGTCGAAGGTCACATCCTCCGGCAGGGTAACGGGAAGGTCGCTTTCCGGTACGGGGACGATACCGCAATCCGGGCAGTGAATTACCGGTACAGGGCAACCCCAGTATCGCTGCCGGGAAACGCCCCAGTCCCGAAGCCTGTAATTGACCGTTCCTTCACCATCGCCCTGTTCCACCAGCGTGCGGATGGCGGTGGACAGTGCGGTTTTGACGTCCATCCCGTCCAGGAATCCGGAATTGATCAGCGTTCCGTCATCGACATAGGCTTCGTCGCCGATCGCAAAGGTTTCCGGGTCGGCGTCGCGTGGGCAAACGACGGGTACGACGGGCAGTCCGTATTTCCGGGCAAAATCAAGATCGCGCTGGTCGTGTGCCGGACAGCCGAAAATGGCGCCGGCGCCATACTCCATCAGTACGAAATTCGCGACATAGACCGGCAGGGTAACGCCTTCCACGAACGGGTGCCTTGCGCGCAACCCGGTGTCGTATCCCTTCTTTTCGGCCGATTCCAGGGCCGCTTCGCTGGTGCCCATCCGGCCGCATTCGGCGAGGAACTCTGCCAGCTTCGGGTCCTTTGCGCCGCACTCCACGGCCAGAGGATGATTGGGGGACAAGGCGCAGAACGAGGCGCCGAACAGCGTATCCGGCCTGGTGGTGAAGACTTCGAGACGGTCGTCGCGCCCGTCCAGCGGAAAGAAGACCCGCGCCCCTTCCGAACGATTGATCCAGTTGGTCTGCATCAGCCGGACTTTCTCCGGCCAGCGATCCAGGGTTTTGATCCCGTCCAGCAGTTCGTCGGCAAATTCGGTGATCTTGAAAAACCATTGCGACAGGCGCTTCTTCTGCACTTCTGCGCCGGATCGCCAGCCGCGGCCGTCGATTACCTGTTCATTGGCCAGAACGGTGTCTTCGACCGGGTCCCAATTGACCCATGATTCCTTGCGATAGGCCAGGCCCGCGTGGAGGAAATCAAGGAACATTTTCTGTTCATAGGCGTAGTATTCCGGCTCGCAGGTCGAAATCTCGCGACTCCAGTCAATCGACAAACCCATCGATTTGAGCTGTTCGCGCATGGTCGCGACGTTTTCACGCGTCCATTTCGCCGGGTGGACGTTATTCTCGAACGCGGCATTTTCCGCCGGAAGACCGAAGGAATCCCAGCCCATGGGATGCAGGACATTATATCCCTGCGCCCGTTTGAAGCGTGCCGTGACATCGCCCATTGTATAATTGCGGACATGTCCCATATGGATACGGCCCGACGGATACGGGAACATTTCAAGAACATAGTATTTTTGCCGGCTCGGGTCTTCGGTAACTTCGAAAACGCGCCGGTCCCGCCAAACGCGCTGCCATTTGGCTTCGTTTTCCCTGACGTTATAGCGACTCATGGTTTGTTGTTATTCCTTAAGCGTCAATGTGCTGGCCGCGCCGCGAGGCGGTTTCGTCAACCGCGTCAGTTGCCGCGTATATTGGTGATCCGTAATTCCCGGGCGCGCTTCAGGATCGCATTTTCCAGATCCTGAACCGTTTCCGGTGCGACCGCAGCTTCCTGCCATTGATTGTTCGACAGCAATTGACGGAAGACCGAAATACGCAATCCATCCGCGCGCAGCTGCCGGTCGAGGATATAGATGTTGACCTTTACGCGCTCGTTGGGCGTTTCCGGTGGCGAATACCAGTCGGTGATGATGACGCCACCAAACGGATCGGCCGAACTGAGCGGCATGAATGACATGGTGTCGAGCGACGCCCGCCAGAGGTAGCTGTTTACCGCTATCCCGCCGCCGCCACCGCCACCGGTGTCGCTGCCGCCGAACAGGGATTCAATCAAACCGCCATTATTGGCCGATGACGGCCCGGGGTTCTCCGGCGGGGGTGGTGGATCGGGTGCAATGCCGACGCTCTCACAGGCTGTCAGGGACAGCAGTATAGCCAGAACGGCCGCGAATTTTAAAAGTGGTGTTGCCATGGACGATTTATGCCTGAATATCCGGGGTCATATCCAGCATAATGTCGCTATACACTTGATGTTGTGCAACGGGTTCCTTTCTGCTGCGAAACAATAGCGCATTCCTGGGCTGCGACGAGGATTTATGGGTCATGACTGAAACAATCGATTTCTCCGCCAATCTGGCGACGGTTCGAAGTGAAATCGCGGATGCTGCACGGGAGGCCGGGCGCGATCCCGCATCGGTCACGCTGGTCGCTGTCGGCAAAGGCCACCCCGCGGAACGGTCGCACGCCATACTGGCCGCGGGTCATCGCGTGTTCGGCGAAAACCGCGTGCAGGAAGCAGAAGACAAATGGCCCGACCTGAAAGCCGAGTTTCCAGACGCGCGGGTCCATCTGATCGGACCGCTGCAGACCAACAAGGTCCGGCAGGCTGTTGCCCTGTTCGATGTGATCGAAACTGTTGACCGGCCGCGCCTGGCGCAGGCGCTGGCGCGGGAATTCGACCGCAGTGGACGATCATTACCCTGTTATATTCAGGTCAATACGGGCGCGGAGCCGCAAAAGGCGGGTATCCTGCCGGAGGATGCCGATGATTTCATCGCGCAATGTCGTGAAGAATTCGGCCTGCCGGTCGAAGGACTGATGTGCATTCCGCCGGTCGACGAGGAACCGTCGCTCCACTTTGCGCTGCTGCGCGAAATCGCGAAACGGCATGGTCTGGAGGGTCTCAGCATGGGCATGTCAGCGGATTACCCGATTGCTATTGCCTTCGGCGCGACGCTGGTGCGGGTCGGAACCGCTATTTTCGGGACTCGTCCGGCGCACTGATACAGATTCTGTCGCCGGGCTTGCATTTGCGCAATACGGCCAGCAGGTCGGCTAGCGCAAGTGCGACGCATCCTTCCGTCGGCGCGTATCCGGGTCTGGCGACATGCATGAAAACAGCGCTGCCCCGGCCGGCGACCGGCGGGTCGAGAACCACCACAACGTCGTACAGCCCGTCATCCCGCCACAGGGATTCAGTGCTGGCAGGGTATGGCAGTGCCACGGGCCGGTTATAGGCGGGGTCGGCCGGCGCATCGCACCATCCGTCCTGAGGCCCGATTGGCAAGGTGTCGAGCCTGGTCACCGGAGAGGCGATGCGGTCGGTCCGATACAGGACCCGGCGCAAGGCAAAACATCCGGCTGGCGTCGCGCCATCGCCTTCGGTTTTCGGGTCGCGGATTCCCGACCGTCCCAATGCGCATCGAACCTGTTCCGCGCCGATGCGAAGGGTGCCGTCCGCCGATACCATCAAATTCATGGGAATAATCTACTGCAAGGCTGGCGCGTCTGGAAATACTGCTGCTCGCGTGGCCTGCGTCAGGCACACTAACCGGGTGAAACTTCCGCCTGTTTCATTTGCCGATACCGGTCGAGTGTCTCCAGCATGTTTTGAGGAACAAGAGCCGCCGGCACGAATTGCTTGTCTTGCGGTGCCAAGGCAGCTTCCTGGGAAATTTCCCTGTTCTGGAACGGATTGTCCTTTTTTCCCTCGGGCGTCACGTCAACCCGCTCCGGCAAGGCCGTTTGCCGTGTCAATGCAGTGAGTTTATCCGCCAGCCGTGAACTGATATTCGGAATGGCTGGCTGCCGTGTCAGCGGTACCTGTGTTGCGCCGCCAAGGCCTGCAATCGGTCCGGCCGCAGGTACGGTGGCGCGGGCTTGCAGAATTGCGGAAATCGGGTCTTCCGTCTGGTCCTGCAGTTGCGGGAAGGGTAGCGCCCCCATGCCGCCAAACGGTTTGCGGATGGCGGCAGGAGCAGCCTCACCATCCTGCTGTTTTCCAGTGTCCTGCAGCACGTTGCTCGGTGCGGGCGGAACAGATTTAGCCAGTGCCAGTGTGGTATCGGGTGGCAGAGGCGACGCCGGATTCAGAGCCGCGACCACACCAGGAGCGGTGCTGGCGGGGGTGGTCGCGCTGGCGGCGGTTGTAACGGATGAATCGTCCGGTGCCGCGTCACCGCCAAGTGCGGTGATAATCGTCTCGCCGATATCTTCGCCTGTCGATGCTTCCACCGCAGCGTTGACGATGGCAACGCCGGCGCCGATCGGGCCGCCGAACAACACGCCGCCGGCAACCCGCGCGCCGGGCGAGATTTCGTCGCCCGTGATGGCGCGGTAGATGGTTGAGACGATCGGTATATGCTGCAGCGGGTTGATAACGTCGAGAAGATCACCAAAAGTCAGCCCGTCCTCACCGAAGAAACCGGAATCCTCGGGGTTGGCTTCCGGCAGATCCACGACGCCTTCAATGCCGAGATCTTCCGGGCGGTGATGATAGGCGATGACGTCGGGTACGGCCGATCCATCAGCATTAAACTGCTGCGGCCTGCCATTGCTGGCAAGCGGCGGCTTCGCGGTTGAATTGGGTGCCGGGCTGTTGCCCGACGTAACGGCGTCGACCATATGAACGTCCTCCACCCGGAATCGTGTGCAAGCACGATGCCAAGTTGCAGACGCCCCAAATCGGCTGTTTTTTTAGATTGTCGCGTGGCTATCCGGACGGTACTGGCAAATTTTGCCCGCACCGCCGGAGAGTTCTGCCGGTTGGCCGGATCCCTAAAACAAATGGCCGCTTCGGGCTGCCTTGGTCTGGAGGTATTGTTCGTTATGTCCGTTTGACGGAAAGGCATGCGTGACCCGGTCGATGACCTCAATGCCGTGTTCGGCGAGAGATGACACTTTTGCCGGATTATTGGTCATCAGGCGAATGCGGCTGAAGCCAAGCCGGTGCAGCATGCCCGCAGCCGGCCCGTAAACTCGTTCATCGGCACCGAAACCCAGTTCCTCGTTCGCGTCGATGGTGTCGAAGCCGCTATCCTGCAGCCGGTAGGCGCGAAGCTTGTTGGCCAGTCCGATTCCGCGGCCTTCCTGCGCCAGATACAGCAGCAACCCGCCACCATCCGCCGCGATGGAAGCCACCGCGCCGCGCAGCTGGTCGCCACAGTCGCAGCGCAGACTGCCCAGCAGATCACCGGTGAAACATTCAGAATGCAGCCGTGTTAAAACCGGCTCCGTGGGGTCCGGGTTCCCAATGATAATGGCGACATGGGTCTTGCCGCCATCCGCAGGCCGGAAGGCAATAAACTTGGCATTTTCGGCGCCTTCCAGGGGGATATCGGCCGCGATTTCCGACAGCGACAATTCGCTGGCGGCATAGCGATATCCCTCAACATCGTCGGCGCCGGCGGCCAGAAAATCATGCTGTTCGGCAAAAGCCAATGCGTCACCGGCAACGGGTGTTGTCAGGGCCGTGGGCAGCAGCCGTGCGAATTTCAGCAGATCGACAGCGGCTGCCTGCAGGGGTTGCCCGAATGCCGAAATCGTAACAACCGGTCGCGCGCTGTTCAGCGTTGCCCCGGCAATTTCTGTTGTGCTGGCAATGGTCAGCCCGGCGGCCGGCATGATTGAAACAGCCGTCGCATCCAGCGGGTCGAGGCCGAGTGCGATGGCGCGCAACCCGGTTGTCACGCAGGAAACCGGGTGCCCGCTCAAGCCACTCAACATGGCGGGATCGATGCCGAACTCCGCGGCCGCGACAAGCAGCGCCGAATTGCCGCTCCGCAGGACAATCGGCCTGCCCCGGCGCAGTTCGCCGATGACACGGCTGATGGCATTAACTCCGGCATGGGCAACCGGCGCCGAAAAGATTGATTCTGTGTTACGCGGCATTTGATTCGACAGCTACTCTGTTTTTGCGTTCAGGACGGATTCAGGATTTGGCCCGACCACCAACCATAATATGTCCCGCCCAAAGGACAAACACAGCATTGCGAGGGCGATACCGCCTATAACGGTCGCCACGCCGCTTGTCACGACCGGAAGCAGGCATACCAGCAACGCGCCGATCTGGATCGCGCATGCGGCACGGCGAAGGGCGCTGTATGGCAGAGGACGGGCCAGCCTTGGCCAGATCCAGCCTGCCGCGACGAACAGGTAGCGCAACGCGCCGGCTGCAACGATCCAAAGACCCGTTTTGTCGGATAGCCCGATCAGCAGGCTCAGGACCAGAATAAGTGCGGCGTCGGTTTCCATGTCAAAGCGGGCACCGAACGTGCTGCACGTTTCATAACGGCGCGCCAGATATCCGTCGATTCCGTCCAGCGCCAGTGCAATCGCGGCCAGTGCGGCGATGGTCCACCAGTTTACCAGGGACGGGGTTGCGGCGCCGGCCAGTGCGCCCGCCACAATGACGGTCAGGGCGACGCGGATCCAGGTCACACGATTGGCATGGCCGAAACGCAGCATCTGACCTGCCCGGGCCGCGCAAAACAGCAGCGCAATCGCGGCGAGCCCGTACATTGCCAGCGTCAGGATGACCGTATTGCGCGTCGGCAACACTGCGAAGCCGAGCAGGATAACGGGCAAGGCCGTCAGCGCGATCATCAGGCGGGCATCGTTTGCAATTCCGGAAACACGTAGCCAGCGGCTTCCGGAAGTTGTCAGTCGGTCACGATACATTGATACGGTCCACAATAGACATTCAAGTCCAGTTCCACTTCATATATGGTCGCTTTCAATAAAACGGTAGTGAAACTGCAACCAAATTCTTAAATTACCGTTTTGGGAGGATGGTTTTCCTTGCGATTGGGGGGTCGCGTTGAAGTTGTTGAAAGGATACGAAAATTACCGAAAACGAAGCCTGGGGCATCATTTTGGCATTCGTGAGGCGATCCCATCGCGCAATTCCCTGCGCGGCCAGTCAGAAATGGACCATAAATCAGACATCTGAATCTCTCTCCGTTTATTCCGGCGGAAATCCGGAAAACGCAACACAGCTCGCGGCCGTCGATCTCAATGGCTCGGTGACGACGGATTCCGACCTGGGAGAATCTGTTGCCGAAATCTTCCGGCTGTACCTGCCATTATGCCTGCCGCAGGGCCGGTTCACGGTGGGTCATCTGGGGCAAAGTCTTGACGGGCGTATTGCCACCGAAAACGGTGCATCTCACTATGTAACGGGTCCGGCCGACATCCTGCATAATCACCGTATGCGCGCCCTGTTCGACGCTATTATTGTCGGGGCGGGCACGGCCATGCATGATGACCCCCAACTGACGGTGCGGGAATGCGAAGGAAACAACCCTGTTAGGGTCGTCATCGATACGGAACGGCGCCTGCCGGTGGATCTGGGCCTTTTCAGGGATGATGCCACGCCAACCCTGCTGCTTTGCGCGCCGGACCGCACAAACGGGTACACACGCCACGGAACGGCGGAAATCGTCGCGATAGAGCGGGATTCGGAAAGTCTGGCACCCCATGCGATTATTGCCACATTGGCGGCGCGAGGGTTGAACCGGCTGTATATTGAAGGCGGCGGCGTGACCGTGTCCCGGTTTCTCAAGGCCGGGTGCCTGGACCGCCTGCAGGTGACGATATCGCCGCTGATCATCGGGTCCGGCCGGCCCGCCATCGTGTTGCCAGAAGTGACCAGCCTGGCGGAAGGATTGCGGCCCGTAACACGCCGTTTCGACCTCGGTGAGGATGTCATGTTTGAATGCTGCTTCAATGGATGAACGCGCTTTCTGGGTCGCAACACCGGGCAGGGGCGAAATCCGCACCGCGCCGGGGCGTGACGCCGGGCCGGATGAAGTCGCTGTCCGGGCATTGGCCAGCGGCATCAGCCGGGGTACCGAAGCCCTGGTCTTCCAGGGCCGGGTCCCGGAAAGCCAGTATGATGTCATGCGCTGCCCGTTTCAGGCCGGGGATTTTCCGGGGCCGGTGAAATACGGCTACGCCTCGGTCGGGACGCTGGAGCATGATGGCACGCGTGTCTTCTGCCTGCATCCGCATCAGGATCGTTATGTCGTGCCGTCAAATATGGTCGTACCGGTGCCGGATGATGTGCCGGACAGTCGTGCCGTCCTCGCGGCCAATATGGAAACGGCAGTCAATGCAATGTGGGACGCCGGCCCGCGCATCGGCGACCGCATAGCGGTCGTTGGTGGCGGTGTTGTCGGCTGTTTTGTCGCGGCCCTGTCGTCCCGCCTGCCGGGCGTATCGGTTGAACTGGTTGATATTAATCCGGCCCGCGCCGAAATCGCGGCAGAACTGGGCGTCGGCTTCGCGACACCCGATACCGCGAGAGGTGATCTTGATATCGTTGTGCATGCCAGCGGTGTGCCGGCCGGACTGACGACGGCATTGAGCCTTGCGGGCTTTGAGGCCACGGTACTGGAAATGAGCTGGTATGGCGACAGGATGGTGCCGGCCCCGTTGGGCGAGGCGTTCCATTCGCGCCGGCTGACCCTGCGTTCCAGTCAGGTCGGCCATGTCGCAACCAGCCGCCGTGCGCGCCGTACGCATCGCGATCGCATGACACTCGGGCTGGAACTGCTGCGCGACCCGGCGTTTGACTGCCTGCTCAGCGAAACCTCGGAGTTCGCGGATCTGCCGCAGACCATGGCCCGGCTTGCGGAAAACCCCGGCGACACACTCTGCCATGTCGTAACCTATCCCTAATTCTTACAAACTACAGGAATTCAATATGTTCAGTGTTACCGTCCGCGACAGCGTCATGATCGCTCATTCGCTGAAGGGTGAGGTTTTCGGTCCCGCCCAGCGCCTGCACGGGGCGACATTCGTAATCGAAGTGACCTTGCGCCGCACCGCATTGGATGAAAACGGCATCGTTGCGGATATCGGCCGTGCCACGACCCTCCTCAGTGAAATACTGGAGCCATACGCGTACAGAAACCTGGATGATCTCGCCGAATTCAAAGGCAGAAATTCCACCACCGAAGTTCTGGCAAAGGAAATCCATGACCGCTATGCGGATGGCATTCGCGCCGGAAGGCTCGACGGGGACGCCCATGAAGCCATCGTTTCGCTGGGCGTCGTCCTGCGTGAAAAACCTGATGCCTGGGCCGGCTACGACGCACCCCTGCAGGGCTGACATGGATGGCGCATCGTTAATCTTTGTCGTCCCCGGATCGATAGAGCAACGCACCGGCGGCACACTTTACGACAAGCGCATCATTGAGGGCCTGCGGTCGGCAGGACAGCCTGTTACGCTGGTTGAGTTGCCCGGTCGTTTTCCGTTTTGTGACGCGGTTGCGAAAAAAGAAGCCGAAAAAATTATCCGAGAGGCTCCGGATAGCGCCAGGCTGGTAATCGACGGGCTTGCACTGCCCGGGTTCGCGGATTGCCTTGCAGCACATCGCGAACGATTGAACCTGACGGCCCTGATCCATCATCCGCTGGCGGCGGAATCCGGTCTCGACGATGCCGCGCGGGAAGCCCTGTTCACGCTGGAACGGGCCATGCTTCGGAACGTTGATGGAATCATCACGACCAGCCCGGCGACAGCGCGGATGCTGGGCGATTACGATGTCCTGCCTCATCGAATTGCCACTGTATTACCGGGCACCGACCCGGCGCCGATGGCAAAAGGGTCCCGCGAAGGTCCGGTTCGCTTGCTTTGTGTCGCAAGCCTGATCGCCCGGAAGGGTCATTTGCGGCTGCTTGCGGCGCTCGCCGAATGCGCCGGGCTGAATTGGCGGCTCGACTGTCTTGGGGCCGCAGACCGTGACCTGGCGGTAACAGCAGCGATACGCGAGTTTATCGCGGCGCATGGTCTCGCCGACCGGGTCACACTGCATGGCGAAGCCGATGTTATGGCCCTCGCGGCAGCGTATGACACCGCGGATATATTCGTTCTGGCATCCGCGCTGGAAGGGTACGGCATGGCCTTCGCCGAGGCGCTGGCGCATGGCCTGCCGGTCATCGGCAGCGGTGAGGGTGCGGTGCGTGATACAGTGCCGCCGAACGCCGGGGTTATCGTACCGGTGGGCGATCATCCCGCCCTCGTCGGGGCGCTGTCACAGATGATCTCGGATCCTGCACATCGTGCGGAAAAGGCCGCAGGTGCGCGGGCAGCAGGTTCGAAATTGCCCGACTGGACGGTGACGGCGCGGAATTTTGCGAATGCGCTCAATCCTGTCCCGGCCGGTGCGACATGACAGAAAGTTTCGAGGCCGACTGGCTGGCCCTTCGCGAGCCCGCCGATATCGCAGCCCGGTCGGCTCTGCTGGCCGACCGGTTTCTTGAAAACCTGCCGTCCCGGCCCCGGATCATGGACCTGGGCGCGGGGACGGGATCAAACGCCCGATACCTGAATACCCGGGCCGAAAAGCATGGCATGCAGATCGACTGGGTGCTCGTTGATGGGGATGCGACATTGCTGGATCGCGCGGCCCTGCCCCGGTTTGACCGGCAGGTGCTGGATTTTGCCAATGATCCGTCCGCGATTGATTTTACCGGAATTGATGCCGTCAGCGCCTCGGCATTGTTTGACCTGGTGTCCAAAGACTGGTTCACGCGCTTCGTGACCTTGCTGGGGCCACGACCGCTGCTGGCGGCCCTGACGGCGAGCGGGGGGCATGAATGGGCACCCGGCGACCCGGAGGATGCGACGGTGGAAACCTGGTTTGCCGCTGATATGCGCCGCAACAAGGGCTTCGGTCCGGCATTGGGGCTGGCAGCACCGACGGCCATGGCGACCGGACTTTCAGACGCCGGATTCACGGTGCATCAGGTCGATACGCCCTGGTTGCTGGGAACGGCAGATGCCGCGCTGGTGACGGCGATGATTGATGGAATTGCGGCAGCGATTTCGGTTCACGGCAATGCCGCGGACTGGCGGAATCGGCGTCTCGCCGCGGCCAGGGCTGGCGCGTTACGCTTGACCGTGGGCCATCGTGACATTCTGGCGGTACCGCAATAATTGCCTCGGGCCTTGCATCCCGGGCGATCAACAACAATTTATCTGACTTGAACCCGTTGCGGCATAGCGCCATGGCGCAGCATGTTACACTATTGCGGCGTACCCGCTGCTGATGGCGGGCCGCAGGAATGTCGGGGGAACCGTGGCCAGCAAGAAAATCCTCATCGTCGATGATGATGCCGTTTTGTGTGAATCCCTGTGCGAGCAACTGCAATTGCACGAGGAGTTTGAAACGGTCGTTTCGGATACGGCCCGCGATGCCCTGGAGCAGATCAAGCATCACTATCTGGACGCCGTGCTGCTGGATGTTGGCCTGCCGGACATGGATGGCCGTGAAACCTGCCGGTTGATGCGCCGGGAAGGGGTAAAGGTGCCGATCATCATGCTGACAGGCGCCGATTCAGATTCGGATACGATCCTCGGGCTGGATGCGGGCGCCAATGATTATATCACAAAGCCCTTCCGGCTCGGCGTGCTGTTGGCCCGGCTGCGTGCCCAGTTGCGCCAGCACGAACAGAGCGAAGACGCCGTATTCTCGATCGGACCCTATACGTTCCAGCCCAGCGGCAAGCTGCTGCTCGACGAGGCATCGCAGAAGAAGGTCCGCCTGACCGAAAAGGAAACCTCGATCCTGAAATACCTGTTCCGCTCCGGCGCAAAGGCGGTCGACCGGGATACGCTGCTGGGTGAGGTCTGGGGCTATAACGCCGGGGTGACCACCCACACGCTTG
>CAXBEC010000036.1:0-11613 GCA_963974145.1 uncultured Alphaproteobacteria bacterium
ACTGGCGGACAAGTTGCGGGAAGTCCTTCGTTCCACGGACTGAAAGCGGTTCGCGGATTGTGACAGCAGGCCCGGACACACTCGTTCCCCTGATCGTCACCGGATGACCCGGATGACATTGCCGCCGCGTTTTGCGACGATGCAAAAGCATGACAATTCTCGCCATCGACCAGGGAACCACCAGTACCCGTGGCATCGTCTTCGATGCCGGCGGGTCGCCGCGCGGCCGGGGGCAGCGGGAGCTGCCGCAGATTTTTCCCCGTCCGGGCCGGGTCGAACACGGGGCGGAAGAAATCTGGGGGGCGACCGTTGCGGTCTGTCGCGATGCCATGGCGGCCGCCGGGACCGAACCATCGGACATTGCCGGAATCGGCATCAGCAACCAGCGCGAAACCACCCTTGTCTGGGACAGAACAACAGGAGTGCCCCTCCATAACGCTATCGTCTGGCAGGACCGCCGCACCGGCGATCATTGCGCCCGACTGCGCGACGACGGGCTGGAGCCGCTCATCCAGCGCAAGACAGGGCTGTTGCTCGACCCGTATTTTTCCGCGACCAAGGTCACCTGGCTGCTGGACAACCTTCCCGGCGCGCGAGCGAAGGCGGAAGCCGGGGCGCTGGCCTTCGGCACCGTGGACAGTTTCCTGCTGTGGCGGCTGACCGGTGGCCGCGTCCATGCCACGGACGCCACCAACGCCGCCCGCACTATGCTGTACGACATCCATACCCAGGACTGGGACGACGAACTGCTGCGCATTTTCGATGTGCCGCGCGCGCTGCTGCCGGAAATCCGCGACAACACGGCGGAATTCGGCACGACCGACCCGGCGCTGTTTGGCGCCGCTATCCCGATCCGCGGCATGGCGGGCGATCAGCAGGCCGCGACGGTCGGCCAGGCCTGTTTCACCCCGGGCATGGTCAAGGCGACCTACGGCACCGGCTGTTTCGCGCTGATCAATACCGGCGATACGCCCGTTGCCTCCACCAACAAGCTGCTGACCACGCTGGCCTACCGGATCGGCGGGAAACCCACCTACGCGCTGGAAGGCAGCATCTTCGTTGCCGGGGCGGCGGTGCAGTGGCTGCGCGACGGCATCGGCATGATCGCGCAGGCGGCGGAGGTTGAGGCGCTGGCCCGCGCCGCCAGCCCCGACAGCACGGTCTATATGGTGCCGGCCTTTACCGGGCTGGGCGCACCACACTGGGATCCGGATGCGCGCGGCGCGATCTTCGGGCTGACCCGGGACACGGGCCGGGCGGAACTGGCGCGGGCGGCACTGGAATCGGTCAGTTTCCAGACCCGTGACCTGTTCGACGCCATGGCCGCCGACGGCGCCAGCCCGCCCGCGGCACTGCGGGTCGATGGCGGGATGACCGCCAATGGCTGGGCGATGCAGTTCCTGGCCGATATTCTGGGTTCGCCGGTGGAACGTCCGGCGCTGCAGGAAACCACGGCACTGGGCGCCGCGATGCTGGCCGGGATGCAGGCCGGGGTGATGCCGGGACTGGCGGAACTTTCAAGCCGATGGCAGATGGACGCCCGCTTCGACCCGGCGATGGACAGTACCGAACGCAACCGCCGTTGCGCGGGATGGCAGGATGCGGTGCGCCGGACCCGGAGCGCTGTTTAGTCCTTGTTTTCCACCGTCGCTTCCTCGATGGCGTAGTATTCATCCAGCCCGATCGTGTCCTCGACATATTGCCGCAATTCGACATTCTGTTCGGTGCTAAACCCGGTATAGACGCCGGACTGTTTCATTTCCTGCAGGGCCTGGCGCGCGCCGTTAACGGCAGCGAGCAGGAAGAGCTGCGCGTCGATGCAGGCCGCATAGCCCATGTCCTCCATTTCCTGCAGGGAATAGACCGGCCGGCCGTCGCGGTTGCCGCGGCTCTGTACATAGACCAATGGGATCGGCGAGCGCTTCGGCGCGGCGCGGGCGGTTTCGTCATCGGTCGGGAACAGCAAGCCCATATCGGCGCCTTCCGCCGCACCGATTTCCATCCGCCGGATCGCCACATCCAGCCCCTCGAAACGGCAGGTATCGGTGCGCGCGATGATGACGAAATCCGGGTCCAGCTTGTCGCGCTCCTTGCAGGCCCAGCGGATCTTGTCGCCGAACTCCGCTTCGGGAATCGCATGGGCCACATACTTGTGATAATGCGCGCGCTTGGGATAAAGCTGGTCCTCTATATGGACCCCGGCAATGCCGCCATTGATAAACTCGCGCACCGTGCGGGTCGCATGCAGCGGTTCGCCGAAGGCGGCGCCCGCATCGGCGATCACGGGCAGCGGGATCGAGCGGGCCACGGCGGACGCGGTTTCGACCTGTTCCGTCAGGGTCAGCAGAGGCTCGCTGACGGCGCGGGACGCCCCGGTGACGAAACCGCCGACATAGGCGGCGTCGAACCCGACCTGCTGCACCATGCGGCCGCCAAACGGGTCGTAGACCGACGGCATATACAGCAGCCCGTCGCGTTTCAGCAGTTCCCTCAGTCGCTTCGTCGCCATACCCATAATTGACTTTCCGCCCCCTATTGCCGAACAATATTACCGGTCATACATGCGGACAGTATGCGCGTGCCGCACCAAGGGGAAAAGATCGAATGCCGGAAGCGACAGCAAAATCGGAACCGAGCGCGGAAAACCCGCAGCGAATCAACCTGCCCTGCGCCTGGTATGCGAACGAGATGGAAGCGGACAAGTCCTGGATCTGGCGGTTCCAGCCGGAACACCTGGAGGAACTGGACGCCGCCCTGCGGATTTCGAAGGAAAAAGGCCTGGCCGAGCAGGAAGTAACGAAGGCGGACTTCCCGCTGGACGGATTCGCCAGGGTGCTGGACGCGCTGCTGGACGAGCTGGAATTCGGCCGCGGTGTGGTGCTGATGCGCGGCCTTCCGGTTGCGAAATACAGTGTCGAGGATTTGCGCCGGATGTACTGGGGCATCGGTACCCATATGGGAAAAACCATGTCGCAGAACATCAATGGCGACCACATGCAGGAAGTCCGCGACTACGGTTTCGACTATTCCAAACCCGAACATCGCGGTAGCATGACCGCCGCCAAACTGCGCCCCCATTGCGATATCAGTGACGTGGTCGGGCTGCTCTGCGTCCGCCCGGCGAAAAGCGGCGGCGAAAGCACGCTGTGCAGTTCCATGACGATCTATAACGAGATCTTCGATCATCATCCCGAGATGCTGGCGGCGGCGCATCATGGCTACCGCTTCGACCTGGACGGCAAGGGCCCGACCGGGCACCCGAAGGAAGTTACCAATCCCCTGCCGGTCTACAGCTGGTTCAAGGGACAGCTGAGTTGCCGCTACAACCAGAAAGCCATTGAGGAAGGTGCGGCCAAGATCAATGAACCGCTGACAAAGCTGCAGCAGGACACCATCAATTTCATTGGTGAGACCGCGCGGCGACCCGATGTGCAGATGTCGATGGATTTCCAGCCCGGCGATATCCAGTGGCTGAACAATTACGTCACCCTGCATTCACGGACAGAATATGAGGATTACCCGGAAGCGGACCGCAAGCGCCTGCTGCTGCGGCTTTGGATCAACCATGCCAAGTCCCGGCCGCTGGATGACGATTTCGCCAACAAGACACTGATGGGGCCGCGAGTGGGCGTCAAGAAACGTCCGCCGACCTATCAGATGAACGCCGCCGACTAGGGTCAGGTCAGGCCGACGCGAGGTATTCCGACGCGGCAGTCACGCCGCCAACCTCGTGCGGTATCCCGCAGATTCCGAGGCTTGCCTCGACTGCGGCGAGCGCCCCGATAATCATCGGTTCGTTGACGAAACCCATATGGCCGATACGGAATGCCTTGCCGCGGGACGGGCCGAGCCCGGTTGCAATGGAGACATTGAACCGGTCGCGGCAGGTCAGACGGAAGTTTTCGATATCATGCCCGCCATCGACCAGAATCGTTGTTACCGAATTCGCGGCCTCGCGCGGGTCGGCGGCGTTCAGCGAAATGCAGTTGCCCCGCGCCCATACTCCAACGCAGCGCCGTACGGCCTCCGCCAGTCTGGCATGGCGGGTAAAGGCATTCTCCATCCCTTCCTCGAAGACCATGTCGAGCCCTTCACGCAGTGCGAACAGCAGATGTTCCGGCGGGGTGCCGCAGAACCATTTGTAATAGGCCTCGTCCTGGCGCCGCTTCCAGTCCCAGTACAGCCGCGGCAGGGTTGCGTTGTCGGAGGCGTCCAGCGCCTTCTGGCTGACCGCGTTGAAGGCCAGCCCCGGCGGCTGCATCAGCCCCTTCTGCGACCCGCCGACCGCAACGTCGACTCCCCAGTCATCCATGCGGAATTCGACCGTACCCAGCGCCGCCACCGTATCGACCATGAACAGCGCAGGATGCCCGGCATCGTCGATTGCCTTGCGGATTGCCGGCAGGTCACAAATCAGGCTGGTCGCCGTGTCAATATGAACGGTCAGCACGGCCTTGATCCTGTGGTCCGTATCGGCCTTCAGATGCGCCGCCACAGCTGCCGGGTCGATGCCGTGCCGCCAGTCGCCCGGCAGGGTTTCGACGACAATACCGAAGGCTTCGGCCATTTCCGCCCAGTTGGTCGAGAAATGACCCACCCCCGGGACCAGTACATGATCGCCTGGCGAAAAAGCATTGACCAGCGCCGCTTCCCATGCGCCGTGCCCGTTACTGGCATACAGAATAACGTCACCGGCTTCCGTACGGCACACACGTTTCAGGTCGGTATAAATACTGCGCAGCATTTCCAGGAATTCTGGGGTGGAAAAATCCACTGCCGGCTGGGCCATGGCGCGCAGCACCCTGTCAGGAATATTGGTCGGCCCCGGCGTGTGCAGAAAATTTCGGCCTGTTGAAAGCGTCATGGCAATTCGTCCTTAACCGTCCAGATGTCAAAGCGTTCCGCCGATTCTCATGGCTATGGCAGCGCAACGCAAGATTCGAATTCAGGTGGCTTCCAGCAAGGGCAACAACATACCCGCCGCTTCCTGAATAGCCGCGTCGACACGCTGCCCCTCGCCCAGGGGCTGATGTACGGAAAACCACCCGTCATAGCCGATCCGTTTCAACGCAAATATAATTGGTGCCGGGTCGATGCCGGCGGAATCGTCCAGTGCAATGAAGCGCACATTCACGGGTCCGAGGCTGCGCGTATTGAACGTCATCGGCGAATCCGGATCGAGCCGGATATTCTGAAAATAGACATTGCGCAGCCAGGGTGACAGCCGCTCGATGGCCTCGACGCCATACGCGCTACCGCAGGCCAGCATGTTCGCCGGTTCATAGGTGACGCCGAAATTGGGCCGGTTGATTCGTTGCAGGACATCGACCGCACCGTCCACCGTTTCAAACAGAGAGCCCCAATGCATCTGGTGGCTTAGTGTCATTTGCCGCTCGGCCGCCTGGTCGGCGGCCCGTTGCGCGGCGGCGATGTCACTTTCGTCATGCATCATGACCCGCAGCAAGCCGCAGCCCAGCCCTTCCGCAAGGTCCAGATAGGGCGCAATATTTCGCAGGGCACCCGGTGCTTCCGCATTATTGATTGCCAGCGACAGGTCGCCGGTCACCATGGAAACCGGCAGGCCCAGCCCATCCAGCAGATGCCGGACAGCCGCGACGCGGGCGGGCGGTGAATCGATGGAAACAACGGATGCTCGCATCGACAGGCCCTGAAATCCGGCACGGCGCGCCATCGGCGCCAAATCCTCGACCGGAACGGCAGCGACGTCCTTTCGTTTCGGCGATTCGGCGATCCGGACCGACAGCGACAGTTTCATCGCGACGCCGCCCTCATTCCTTCCCCGGAATCAGCCCGCGGAAGATTTCGCGACGGCTTTCACGGCCTGGAAAATCGACTTGCGGAGGTTGGGGCTTGTAACCTTCTGATAAGCCTGGATGAATTCCCGAACCTCCGGTTCGGTAAAGGGATTTTCATCCTCTTCAATTACCGGGTCGGTCGCCTGAGTGGCCGCCTTGATCTTGGTCGGCATATCCTCGAAGAAATAGGAAACGGGAACATCCAGAATCTGTGCAAATTCATGCAGTTTGCTGGCGCTGATACGATTGGCGCCCTTTTCGTATTTCTGGAACTGCTGAAAGGACAGGCCAACCTGTTCTGCCAGAAATGTCTGACTGTAATCCATCATGATTCGGCGATAGCGAAGGCGGCGGCCGACATGCTGGTCAATTTCGCGAACTTCGTCGCGTGTTAGTTTATTTGAACTGGTTTCCATTGTTTCCTCAATCTCTCATCTGGAGTGAATCGCGCCAAATGCGGGCCTAAGACCGAATACCCCTCCGACATTCGCACCCGGGTTACCTCACTCCTGAAACTTCCCATGCCTATTCGTTATACTCAATTTTGCGAATGTGTCACGGCGATTAAACCATAGGAGGCTCGAAAACCCGTTCCCTCGATATGGGAGCCCGCCTATATTTCCACAACCTTCTGCTTTTCCGTCTTCAACATAGGCCAAGGAATCGAATGTCAAATCCAACGTCAATGCGCGTTACCGATCCGGGTATCCGTTCACTGTTTACCATTGAATCCCGCTGGCAGGCTTGGCTGGATGTTGAAGTCGCGCTGGCCCGAGCGGAAGCCGACCTGGGCGTGATCCCGGCCGAAGCAGTACCTGAAATCGCCGCCAAGGCGAATCTGGCGCTGATGGACCGGGATCGCATCGACGAAGGCCTGCGACAAACTGCCCACCCCATCGTGCCGCTGGTCTGGGAACTGTCGCGCATCTGCGATGGCGACGCCGGGCATTACGTACACTGGGGTGCTACAACGCAGAATATCGTACAGACCGGCGACCTGCTGATCCTGCGCCAGACACATAAGATATTCCTGCAGCAGCTTGCAGCGATCCTGCGAGAAATGGCCGACCTGGCGGAGCGCACCAAGGATATGGCGCTACCGGGCCGCACCCATGGCCAGCATGCCGTGCCCGCCACGTTCGGGTTGAAGGTCGGCAACTGGATCGACGAAATCTGCCGCCATGTGGAGCGGCTTCACGGGGTCGAGCCGCGCATTTTCAGGGTATTGCTGGGCGGTGCCGCGGGCACCATGGCGTCCTTCGACGGCAAGGGCATGGCGATTCAGGCCGGCGTGGCGAAATATCTGGACATGATT
This sequence comes from uncultured Alphaproteobacteria bacterium, assembly GCA_963974145.1. Lineage (GTDB taxonomy): Bacteria > Pseudomonadota > Alphaproteobacteria > UBA8366 > MarineAlpha4-Bin1. The sequence goes on from CAXBEC010000036.1 coordinate 7,132, forward strand.
CCGATGGCGGCGCCGGCGCGGACCATCGGCGACCATCAGGCGGAATACATCACCATCTTGGGGCTGCTCGCCGCCACCGCGGGCAAGATCGGCCGTGAAATCTATACCCTGATGAAGCAGGAATTCGGCGAGGTCGAGGAACCGGTACCGCCCGGCACGGTCGGCAGCAGCACGATGCCGCAGAAGCGCAATCCGAAACTGTCGCAGGATATCATTGCCGCCTCGGCACAAATCAGGGCGCTGGTGCCGCTAGCGCTGGAATCGATGATGACCGAACACGAAGCCGACCGCGCCAATTCGCTGATGATTCAGCATGCGACGGAACAGGCCTGCATCGAAACCGGCGACATGCTGTCGCGGGTCCATATGATGATCGCCGGGCTGACCGTTTTTCCCGAACGCATGCGCCGCAACCTGGACCTGTCGGGCGGGCTGATCATGGGCGAGGCGCTGATGCTGTCTCTTGGCGCAAGCATCGGCCGCCAGGAAGCGCATGACGCCATTTACGATGCGGCGCAGGCCGCGGCGACAAGCGGCGACTCCTTCGAAGCCCTGCTGGCGCAGAACGCGACGGTCAAGGCGCATATGACGCCGTCGCAGATCACCGCGCTGCTGGACCCGACTGCCTATACCGGGGAATGCGCGGCGATTGCCGCCGCTCAGGCGATCCACGCCCGTGAAGTCGCGGCGGAAATCGAGGCCGGATAGCCGGACGAGCCTCAGACCTCAAGAGCCTCGATAAAGCCTGTCATTTTCGCCAGCACCGCGGCGCGCGCCTGTAGGTGCGGGCTGTGGCCGCTATCCGGTACCAGCCAGGTTTCCACCGGTCCGGATACGCCGTGTGCGATTGCCGACAGTTGCGCCGGCGTGCCGTATTCGTCATCGGCGCCCTGGATTGCGAGCACGGGACAGCAAACCGATGCCAGCCCTGCTTCGATATTCCAGTCACGGAACCAGTCGGCCGCCCACATATCGGCCCAGGCGCAAAACATGGATTCGGTATTGCCGCCGTGATGCCGGGCCAGGCGCTGCGGAAAATCCGTTTCCCGCCAGGCAAGGCGGGCCGCCGCGACCCCGTCGAGACAAATCTGTTCGACGAAGACATGCGCCGCTTCCAACGCGAGCGCACGCACCGGATAGCGCCCCGCGTGCAGCAGCGCGATTGTCGCCCCGTCGGAATGCCCGACCAGAATGGCATCGCTGACGTCGCAGGCGGCAAGCAGCGCGGGCAGCACCCGATACGCCGCATCCTCGAAAAACCCAGGCCCGTGCGGGCCTGTCACACCACCGGAGCCGCCATGTCCCGGACGGTCATACACCAGCCCCGGACAACCCGTCGCCGCGCAGAGCGCATCGGGAAAATCCCGCCACATTCCGATGCAGCCCAGCCCCTCATGCAGGAAGACCAGCGCCGGCTTTCCGGCATGGCCCGCAATCCGCCGCAGGGCAATCTGGTGACCCGGGACGGAAATTGTGGTGATATCGGCGGTGTGATGCATGACGGGACAGGCAAATAAGCTGATAGTGACGCCACACCCTAACATGCATCCCTCAAATGGAGGTCAGGTTCAGTCCGTCGCTATGATATAGTTTTTTTTCAAATCGACGCCGCATTCGGGGAGGAACTGGGGATTTTCAAAGGCTTCACAAAACAGCGCATCGATACAGGCGAGGTTGAAATCAATCTTGTCACGGGTGGAACGGGTGAACCGCTGTTGCTGTTGCACGGCTACCCGCAAACCCACGTGATCTGGCACAAGGTCGCCCCGGTACTGGCGGAACATTTCACCGTGGTCGCCCCGGATATGCGCGGATACGGCGACAGCGGCAAGCCGCCGTGCGGCGAGGGCGGCGTCAATTACGCCAAACGCGTCATGGCGGCCGATCAGGTCAGGGTCATGGCGGCGCTGGGCCATGACAGTTTTCATCTGGCCGGGCATGACCGCGGGGGTCGGGTCGCCTACCGATTGACCCTGGACCACCCTGAAAAAGTCCGGAAACTGGCGCTGCTGGATATCGTGCCGACGCTGGAACAATTCGAAACCATGGGCAAAAGCGGTTCTTTCGGCAGTTTCCACTGGTATCTGCTGGCCCAGCCGGCCCCGTTTCCCGAGGAACTGATCGGCCGCGACCCCGATTTTTTCTGCCGTCATATGATCGACAGTATCTGCGGCACCCCCGGCGCGATCACCGACGCGGCCATGGCGGCCTATCTGGAAGCCTTTCGCAACCCGGACACCATCCGGGCGACGTGCGACGATTACCGGGCCGGGTACGGGATCGACTGCGATATTGATGCGGCCGACCGGGACGCGGGACGACGAATCGACTGCCCGCTGCTGGCAATGTGGGGGGCGCGCGGCCGGCCGCACAAAGCGCAGGGCGTAATCGGTACCTGGCAGAAATGGGCAACCGATATGCGTGGCAAGGGGCTGGATTGCGGTCATTTTCTGCCCGAAGAAGCCCCGATGGAAACCGCTGGTGAATTACATGCCTTCTTTAGCGGGTGATTCCATGCCGAATCGCGGTAAAACAGACATTATTGACACCAGAATGGCCTGAACAATGCCTCAACCGTTTCCGTTTCTTATTATCGTTGTCATCCTCGTCGCGGGCGGCGCCGTTTACGCGCTGATCACGCCGGACGCCCGGATGTGGATTGACCGGTTTCCGGTGGAAGTCACCGTCATTGCCGGTGGATCGGCGGCGGTGGTTGCCCTGCTGGCGGCAATCGCACTTGGCATCGGCAGCGGTGCCCAGCGGAGACGCGACGCGTTAGAAACCGCCCGCAGCGCCGAAGCCCGTGCGCTGGCCGCCGCAATCCAGGGCGAACTCGCGGCGCTGAACCAGTGGCTGATCGCCCGCACCGAAGCACTGGAACGGCTGTCACGCAACCAGCAGCTCGGCACCAATCGTTCCGTCGAGGAACTGGAAATCCCGCGTTCCGCCGCCCGGACGATTTTCGAGGCCAATGCCAGCCGGCTGAACCTGCTGGGTCCGGATCTGGCCAGCGCAACCGCGTATTGTCACGCCGCCTTCGAACGGGCGGAATGGCAGCTCATTGCGACGCCCGAATTTTTTGACCGCCACGACATCGATGTCCTGCAGGCCATCAGCCTGAAGCTCGAGAAAACCGGCCAGTATCTTGAGGCATTTGCCGGCGGGGCCGTTTTCCAGATTGCCGATGCCGACCGCAAGATGATTTTTGCGCCGACCCCAATCGAAGCGGATATCTAGACGCCCTCCCCGCACCGCCATTTTTTGGCGCATGGGGAAAAGTCACAAAAATGCCTTATTTCAGGCATTCCGGCACCATGAATGAGTACACATATATATCCTCTGAGACCTCCCCTCTCAGAAAGGCTGTTCTTCAGCCTATACGGATGGTCCCCACCGGCCATCCGCTTTGGAGCGGTTGTCGGCCCACCCCCGACAGCCGCTCCTTTTCTTTTTTCGCGCCTGCCATCAGTATTCAGACACAGCGCACCATAAGGCGATATGCTGTCGGGACAGCGTACCAGATGCAGAAACATGGCTGATACATCCGATCCCCTCATTGCATTTTCCGGCGAAAACCTGACCTGCATCCGCGGCGAGCGGATGGTGTTCAGCGGGCTCGGCTTTACTGTGGTCAAGGGCGACGCTCTGGTTCTGACCGGACCGAACGGCAGCGGAAAGTCCAGCCTGCTGCGCATGATGGCGGGCCTGCTGCCCCCCGCCGACGGCGTAATGTATCGCGACGCGATGGATATCCGGGACGATCCGGAAGGGCACCGCGGCGGCCTGCACTATGTCGGCCATCAGGATGCCATCAAGCCGATGCTCACCGTCTCGGAAAACCTGGCCTTCTGGGCCGGTATACGCCAGGCGCCGGCGCAGGTTGACAGCGCGCTGGCGCTATTCGGGCTGGCCGCCATGGCCGACAATCCGGCGCGCCTGCTGTCGGCCGGGCAGCGGCGCCGGCTTAATCTCGCCCGGCTGGCCGCCAGCCCCGCCCCGCTATGGCTGCTGGATGAACCAAGCGTCGCACTGGATACCGCATCGGTCGCGGTGCTGGTCCGGCTTATCGCCGAACATCGCGGAACCGGCGGTATCGTCATCGTCTCCACCCATATCGACCTCGGCATTGATGCGCCGAAATCCCTGGCACTGGACGATTTCACCGCAAACAGGGCATCTGCAGCATGATAGCAGCCTGGCGGCGCATCTTTCTGCGCGACCTGCGCATCTCCCTCCGTCAGGGTTCAGACCTGTCGATGGTCGTAATGTTCTTCATCATCACGGCGGCGTTGTTTCCCTTCGGGATCGGGCCGGAGCCTTCGGTGCTGGCCAGGATCGCGCCGGGCATCGTATCGGTATGCGCCATGCTGGCGGTGCTGCTGTCGCTCGACCGAATTTTCCTGAACGATTTCGAGGACGGGTCGCTCGACCTGCTGACCATGACGCCCCTGCCGCTGGAAGCGGTGGTGCTGGCCAAGGTGG
>CAXBEC010000037.1:0-11584 GCA_963974145.1 uncultured Alphaproteobacteria bacterium
CCGGAAATCCTGTCCTGGTGGAGCGAGTTGATGGAAACGCCCTGCGTCGCCATTGGCGGCATTACGGTTGAAAACGCGCCGGTGCTGATTAACGCCGGTGCCGACTTTCTGTCGGTCGTCGCCGGCGTATGGAGCCACCCCGACGGACCGGCCGCCGCCGTGAAGGCATTCAATGCCGTCATGGAGAACATTGCAGCGGAACAGTGAAGCGGCTATAACGCCGCCGCCTCTCACTGAACGAAAATCGGTACTATGAAAATCAACGGCAATTCGATTCGCCCCGGCAATATCATCGAGCATCAGGGCGGCCTGTGGCGCGCGGTCAAGATCCAGCATACCCAGCCCGGCAAGGGCGGCGCGTATCTTCAGGTCGAACTGAAAGAAATCCGCAACGGCACCAAGTTGAACGAACGCTTCCGGTCATCGGAAACGGTCGAGCGCGTCCGGCTGGACCAGAAAGAATACCAGTTTCTGTTTTCCGATGGCGACGAATACACCTTCATGGACAACGAGTCCTTTGAACAGGTTACGGTCAATGTCGACCTCATCGGAAGCGAGGTCGCGCCGTTCCTGCAGGATGGCATGGAAGTCACAATCGAATCCTTTGAGGATTCGCCGATCGCCGTTACCCTGCCGGAGCATGTGACGATGGAACTGATCGAGGCCGACCCGGTCGTCAAGGGACAGACCGCGTCATCGTCCTTCAAGCCTGCATTGCTCGAAAACAATGTTCGTGTGCTCGTTCCGCCGCATATCGAGGCCGGCACCCGGATTGTCGTCAATACGGCCGACGGTACTTACGTGAGCCGCGCCAAGGACTGAGTACCGCGGCGCCCTTCGGGCTACTGAAACTGAATGTAAGGGAACCCGCATGGCATTACGCTCGGCGATCATCAACGTCATGACCCAGGCGGTCGACAAGGCCGCCACGCGCCTGATTCGTGACTTTGGCGAAGTGGAACAGCTTCAGGTCAGCCGCAAGGGACCGGCTGATTTTGTGTCCAGCGCCGACAAGCGCGCCGAGCAGGTTTTGCGTCAGGCATTAACCCACGCACGGCCGGAATACGGCCTGCTGATGGAAGAATCAGGCAAGACGGAGGGCAGCGACCCCCGGCATCGCTGGATCGTCGATCCGCTTGATGGTACGACGAATTTCCTGCACGGCATCCCGCATTTCTGCATTTCCGTCGCACTCGAACGGGATGGCGAAATCGTCGCGGGGGTCATCTTCGACCCTCTGAAACACGAGATGTTCTGGGCAGAACGCGGGCTTGGCGCCTATGTCAATGATCGCCGAATCAGGGTGTCCAAACGCGGGCGCCTTTCTGACGCCCTGTTCGCTACAGGGATTCCCTTTCTCGGCATCCAGGACGGTGCCGGCCACCGGAAATTTCTGGGACAACTGGGAAATGTCATGGCGGAGTGTTCGGGGGTCCGACGGCTCGGTTCGGCAGCGCTCGATCTCGCCTATGTCGCCGCCGGCCGCTATGACGGATACTGGGAAAACGGCCTGAATGCCTGGGACGTCGCCGCTGGTATCCTGATCGTGCGCGAAGCGGGCGGCCAGGTCACCGATATCGCCGGTCGCCGCTACAAGCTCGATTCCCCCGACATCTGCGCCGGGAACGAAGATCTGCATCAGCCCCTGCGGAACCTGCTCCGGAAGGATGCATTGTCCGACTAGTTGTTGTCTGGTCAACAGGCGTGCGGTAAAGTCCGGCGCAAGTAGAACGGTATTTAACCGCGGATCAGTGACAGTGGAATTCGGAAGACACGCAAAAACAGGTTTATGGCGAATCGGCCTTCTCTCGGCCGCTTCTTTGATGACCGCAAGTATAGCTGCTGCCCAGCAGCAGGTTTACGTGTATTCGCCGGGCACCAGCCGTCCGAGCGTTATTGTCGATCTCAGCGTTCTTGATAAACTCGGCCCGGAACCGACACTGCCCGGCATGTTGCGCAGCCAGCGCAGCACACAACCGACGTCACGCCCGGAATCAACACTGCTGCCACCGCCCGCGACACCTCCCCGGTCGACGCTCAGCCTGCCTGCCGGACTTGCGCCGCAAACGGTCCCTTCGCGACCTGCGGTAGCCGCGCGTCCCTCCACACCGCCGGCGCCGGTCGTCCCGGATCCGCCAAAACCCGATATTGCAACGCCGTCTTTACCCGCGGCCCCCACATTGGCGCCGCCGCCAGCGCCGCGCATTACCGCGCCGGAAACACCCAAAGTTGCCGTGCCGGCAGCACCGCCCGCACCGGCGATTGTCCCCAAACCGCCCGCCCCCCGAGTCGCGGCAGATATTCCAAGTCCGCCGGTTCCGGTACCGACGCCGCAGAAAGCACCGGCGGCGCCAGAAGCACCAAAACCATCCGTGAGCGTTCCGGTCCCGAGCCCCGCCCCGGTCGCAGCGCCTCCCGTACCGGCGGCACCGGAGATTCCGCGTGCCGCGCCGGTCACAGCGACCGCAGCGATTCCCGACACACCGAAACCACCAGCGCTTGCATCAACATCCGTACCGCCACCGCCGCCCAGCCTGCAGAAGCCGAATACGGCACCCCAGGTTGCCGCCCGGACGACGCCGACGGAAACCGCCGCCGATGGCACTATATCGATCAGTTTCGACGCTGAATTATCAGACCTGCCGGGCAGCGCGACTGGCCCGCTTGATGCGCTGATAGAGCGGATGAACCAGGATCCGAACATTCGGGTGCGGCTGAACGGTTATGCGAGCGCGTCGAGCGATTCGCCCAGCCAGGCGCGCCGGATCTCTTTGTTTCGCGCGCTGTCCGTCAGGACCTATATGATGAAAAACGGAATCCGCAGCACCCGTATCGATATTCACGCCCTCGGCAACAAGGGCGATCAGGGCGAACAGAACAAGGTCGACGTCATCATTCGCGCCTCATGACGGGTATGCGCAATCGAACACATTGAAATGAAGGTCTAGGCGGTACTGGAGATGGACGGACATTCCATAACGCAACCATCCCGTTTCCTGCAGCGGATGGTTTTGTTCCTGATTGTCGCCGGTGCAACAATCGGACTGCTTTTTACCGCGTTGCGCGAAGCCTTTATGGCCAACGCCGTTCTCAACGGGGTTATCATCGGTGTCCTGCTCATCGGCATTGTGCACGCCTTCCGCACTGTCACGATGCTGCGCCGTGAAGTTGCGTGGACTGAGAGTTTCCGTCGCGACAGCCTCACGGTCAGCAGTGCAAGCGCCCCCCGGCTTCTGGCACCGATGGCGACCATGCTGGGCGAAAAGACCGGCCGGATCAGCCTGTCTACCCTGGCGATGCGTACGCTGCTCGATGGAATTGCCGCCAGGCTGGATGAAAGCCGCGAAATTTCCCGCTATATGATCGGCCTGCTGGTCTTTCTCGGCCTGCTGGGCACGTTCTGGGGGTTGCTGGAAACCGTACAGGCCGTGGGCAATGTCGTCGGCGGGCTGCAAATCGGCGGCAACGACGTCAATACTGCTTTCGGTGACCTTAAAAACGGACTCCAGGCGCCGATTTCCGGCATGGGTACGGCGTTCAGTTCATCGCTGTTCGGTCTGGCCGGTTCCTTGGTGCTCGGCTTTCTGGAACTGCAGGCCGGACAGGCGCAGAACAGGTTCTACAACGATCTCGAAGAATGGCTGTCGGGACTGACCCGGCTCGGTAGTGGCGGCGTCACCGGCGACGGGGAACAATCCGTTCCCGCCTATATTCAGGCGCTGTTGGAACAGACAGCCGACGGTCTGGAAGGATTGCAGCGGGCGCTGGTCCGGAGCGAGGAGAACCGCACCGATTACAGCCGCTATGTCCATGACCTGACCGACAAGATTTCGGCGCTTACCAATCAGATGTCCACCGAACAGAGCCTGATGCTGAAGCTCGCCGAAAGCCAGCAGGCATTGCAGCCGATTCTGACCAAACTGGCTGAAAAAGGTGGCGACAGTTCTGAGGACGCCAGCCGCGGCCATTTGCGCAATATTGAAACCTATCTGGCCCGGATCCGGGAAGAAATGGGTTCGGGGCGCAATGAGGCGGTCCAGGAAATCCGCAGTGAAATTCGCCTTCTCGCCCGCACCATTGCGGCGCTGGCCGAGGATACGGAGCGTTAGTGGCGGTCTTGGAATGACGCAATGCAGGCCCTGACACGCAGAAACAGGACGACGACCAATATCTGGCCCGGCTTCGTCGACGCCCTGGCGACGCTGTTGATGGTCATCATTTTCCTGCTGATGATCTTTGTCGTTGCCCAGTTTTACCTGAATGACGCGCTGATCGGCCGGGACCGGGCCCTGGACAGGCTCAATGAACAGGTATCCGAACTCGCGGAACTCCTGTCTCTGGAACGCAGTGCCAACCTGAACCTGCGGAGCAACGTCGCCCAGATTTCCGCCGAATTGCAGAGTTCACTGTCCGAGCGTGATGACCTGACATCGCAGATGAATGCGCTACTCGGCGTCAGCGCGCAACTGAGCAAAGCGGAAGCAGAGCTTTCCAATTCAGAGACCGAACGGGCACGCCTCGAATTGGAACGTGAGAACCTGTCAGCCGAACTCGAGGGGGTCTACCGCTCCCTTGAAGACGCAAACAAGACCATCAAGGTCGACAAGGAACAGATCGAAATCCAGTTGCGGCAGCTGAGTGAATTGCAACAGGACATCGTTGCCATGACGGCGCTGCGCGAAGAACTTGCCAAGCGGATCGAGGAGGAGACGCAACGCGCCGATTCGGCAGAGGAAAAAATATCCACCGGCGAAAAAACTCTGGCGGAGGAGAAGCTCATTTCCGCGGCGGCGAAGGCGCAGGTCGCAAAGCTGAACCGCCAGCTCGCTGAAATCAGCCGTCAGATTGCGGCGTTGAACGAAGCACTGGAAGCCTCGGAGAAGAAAGACAAGGAGCAGCAGGTCCAGATCGCCAATATGGGTCAGCGCCTCAACGCCGCCCTGGCCAGCAAGGTTCAGGACCTAGCCCGCTATCGCTCGGAGTTTTTCGGCCGTTTGCGGCAAGTGCTCGGCAACCGCCGCGATATCCAGATCGTCGGCGACCGATTCGTATTCCAGTCCGAAGTCCTGTTTGCCTCGGGATCCGACAGCCTCGCAGAAAGTGGCAAGGAACAACTGGCGCACCTCGCCAGCACTCTCAAGGATATCGCCCGCGGTATCCCGGCCGATATCAACTGGGTATTGCGTGTCGACGGGCATACGGACCGCGTTCCGATTTCGACAAACCGCTTCCCATCCAATTGGGAGCTATCGACGGCGCGCGCCATCTCGGTCGTTAAATTCCTGATATCGCAAGGTATTCCGCCGTCGCGATTTGCCGCGACCGGGTTTGGCGAATTTCAGCCGCTGGACGAGCGCAACGACGAAATCGCCTATCGCCGAAACCGCCGCATCGAAATGAAACTGGATCAGCGATAGCCGGCCACATCATCACCGGTTGGCCTTGCGTCCCGCAGCAGTCTCCGGTATACCCGCGCTCTGAATTTACTGAGATAATAAGCCAAACCACGCAGATCGGCGGTTTCAGTCGTTCAAGCCATATGCGAATGACGAAACAGATCAGCTAAGGGGATATGCGATGAAAAAAGATACCCATCCCGATTATCACGAAATCACAATCGAGATGACGGACGGAACGACCTATCAGACGTTCTCGACCTGGGGCGAAGCCGGGGCGACGATGAAACTCGATATCGACCCGACCTCGCATCCCGCATGGACCGGCGTCCACCGCCTGATCGATAGTGGCGGCCAGTTGGCCAAGTTCAATAAGCGTTTTGAGGGTTTTGGTCTGAAGTCGTCATAGTCGGCAGCAGACGAAGTCCTTGTGATAGCGGGCGCCCCTCGGGGCGCCCTTCTTTATCTCCGGTGGCTGCCAGCCGGGCGCCTATCTGCTGTTCCAGTCGCTCAACCCGGCAATAGAGATCGTAACTGCGCTGCAACAGGTCGCGAAGCTGATCCGGCACCGCCTTCAGTTTCGCGTTATCGTGTTCAAGGCACACACTCTGTCCCGACAACCGGAAACGCTCCGAGTTGCCTTCTTCGGCGGTAATTTCACCGGCCATGACGGCACGTTGCGCCAGCATCCAGGCCATGACCTGTGTGAGCCGGCTGGTCAGCCGCATCGTTTCCACGGACAGTTCAAGATAGAGACTGCCGGCGTTCGGTTTCCGCGGTAGTCCGTTTGTGCCGGGCTCCTGCTCGCGCAGGACAGTGATGTAATTTCGTGCTTCAACCAGAAGCGCCAGCGCTTCGTCATTAAGATTCCCAAAATATGTCGGTGTCATTGCAATTCCTGCTCAATAAAAAATTCTATCTGCTCGCTTGAAATTGGATGCCGTAAGCTAGCACGATTCCCGCTGAGTCCAAAATTTGCACCGACATAATAGTTAATTTTGAAACACTTACGGCTTTCCATTTTTTTTATATCAAATTCTTGAAAGGAACGGCCGCATCCCCAAATAAGGCATGTACCGGAGCCGATGAACGGGCCGGTACAGTTCGGGTTCGACCGATTGGTGAACCTTTAATCCCATGTCGCTTGCAAGGAGGATATGGCAATGCGCAGATACGATTTGACACCCCTCTTCCACAATTCCGTCGGTTTTGACCGCATGGCGCGGTTACTCGACAATGTCGCCGGTGATACGCCGCCAACCTACCCGCCATACAATATCGAGGTAACAGGCGAAGACGCCTATCGCATTACGATGGCCGTCGCCGGGTTCGGTGAGTCCGATCTCGATATCCAGACAAAAGACAATCAGCTGACGATATCCGGCAAGGTCCAGAAACCGGAAACGGATGCCGAGGAAACCAAGTTCCTCCATCGCGGTATCGCAGAACGCGTCTTTGAGCGTCGCTTCAACCTCGCCGATCACATTCGCGTGGAGGGCGCAACGCTTGTGAACGGGCTGTTGCATGTTGAACTGAAACGCGAACTGCCCGAGGCAATGAAGCCGCGCACGATCGCTATTGAAAGCAAAAAGACCCGGGAAATCCAGAGCGAGGCCGCCTGACGATTTCGCGGTAATTCAGGATTGGGGCGCGCCGGCAACTCTGTCGGCGCGCCTTTTTCTGTTGCGCGTTTCCAGCGACCGCCGCGTTATACTGCCAGCTTAGACAATGCCGCCCGAACCGGCTCCGGAATGGGTACGGGCCGCCGGCTCTCCCGGTCGATATAGACATGGACAAAATGTCCGAACGCCGCCGGTTTTTCCTCACCCTGTCGAAACAGGCCGATTGCATAGGTGGCGCTGGATGTGCCCAGCCGTGTCACCCGGATACCCGCATCGATCACATCCGGGAAGCCCAGTTCCTGCCGAAACTGGCATTTGGTTTCGACAACGACGCCGATGACCGGCGATTCCGTTGCCCGCAATCCGGCCTCCCGGACTAAATGCCCCGTAACCGCCGTGTCGAAATACGCGTAGTAGACGACATTATTGACATGTCCGTAGACATCGCAGTCCTGCCATCGCGTCGGAATCCCGGTGAAATGCGGGAAGTCCGCTCGGGTCGGTTCCTGGACTTCAGTCATGCGTGTGGCACCCGTAAAATGTTCCGCTCGGCACCGCCGCATATAGCATTGACCGACGGATAAAAAAAAGGGCCGCCATTTTCTGGCGGTCCCTGATTTCTTTTTTACTCACCTGTCCAACTCGTTAGAAGGAATTCTAGCTATGGGCGCACCAAAGGTCAAAGAATTCCCGGCGAATTTTCGACCAAAAAAAATGAGCCGCTGATGGCGGCTCAAGTTGGACAGGGAGGTGTCAAATGGGAGGCCGTATGGCCTCGTGCCGAAGCACAACAGGGGATTCCAAGTGACGCACGCAGTATGACCCGGCCGCCCTTAAAAAAAGGTTAACATATAAATTAATTTTCGCCTCTAGCGGGAATTTCTATTGCGCGGTCCAGCCGCCATCTATGGACATCGGGACACCGGTGATCTGCGATGCCGATTCAGAGCACAGAAAAACGCACAAGGCGCCGATCTGTTCGATGGTGACAAATTCCAGCGACGGCTGCTTTTCCTTCAGGGCGTCGACAATCGCTTCCTCGAACGTGCCGCCGATCTGGTCGGCACGCTCCTGGATCTGCTGTTTCACCAGGTCTGTCTGAACGAATCCCGGATTGATAGCATTACACGTGATCCCGGTACGGGCGGTTTCCAGCGCCACTACCTTGGTCAGGCCCATTATGCCATGTTTCGCAGACACATAGGCGGCCTTGTTGACGCTGGCGACCAGTCCGTGCACCGAGGATGTGTTGACGATCCGCCCCCAGTTCCGCTGTTTCATGTGCGGCAGCGCGCAACGGATCGCATGGAACGGGCCCGTGAGCATAATCGCGATGATCCTGTCCCAGATTTCAACCGGGAATTCATCGACCGGCGCGGTATGCTGGATTCCGGCATTGTTGACCAGGATATCGATACTGCCCAGCCGGTCGACGGTCTTCGCCACCATGGCCGCGATCTCGTCCGGCTTGCTCATATCCGCGCCGTCATAGCCGACATCGACACCGGTTTCCGCCGCAAGACCGGCCCGGGTCTTCTCGATTTCGGCAGCGTCACCGAAGCCGTTCAGCATCACGGCGCAACCCTGCTGCGCCAGCGCCCGGGCGATACCGAACCCGATACCACTTGTTGAGCCGGTCACAAGCGCCGCCTTCCCTTCCAGCATTATCATCCCCTTAACAGTTGAATCGTGTCGCCCCAAACCCGGACTAATCCTTGAAAAAGCTATCCGCCGTCCCGCGCCATGCCTGCTTGGCGTCGATTGCCGCCCGGACACGCTCTATTTCAGCTTCTATCTCGGCAATATAGTCATGCAACGCCGCAATCGACATCGCGTCCAGATCCTTCGGTTTCGGCCGTTTGGTCTGGGGTTCAAGTTCCTGTTCTTCCATACCACCCCCGCGTCACACATTGCCCGGATTTCGGGCCAAGTGTGATCGTATCGGACGGCACAGGCAACCGGATAACAAACCGAAAAACACCAAGCTGCCGATTGCCGTAAGGCCATGGCGGGTATATACAGGCCCCCATACCCTTACTGAAATTTCGTCGATAAGACGCGTATCCCGGCGCAGGGAAAACAATTGTTCGAGGACTTGTCATGAGAACGCTTTTGATGCCGCAGGCGACCGCCGTCTGGCTGGTTGAAAACACTACACTGACATTTCTGCAGGTTGGTGTTTTTTGTAATCTGCACGAACTGGAAGTCCAGGCGATTGCCGATGGTGAAGTCGCGGTCGGCATTGTCGGCCTTGACCCCATTGCCAATGGCCAGTTGACCCGTGAGGAAATCAAGCGTTGCGAAGCGGATCCGACGGCCCGGCTGCAGCTCGCGGCATCGAATATTCCCGACCCGATAGCGCGCCAGAAAGGCCCGCGCTATACACCGGTATCCAAGCGCGCGGACAAGCCGGACGCCATAGCCTGGCTGCTGCGTAACCAGCCAGACCTGTCCGACGCACAGATTTCGCGGCTGATCGGCACCACCAAGCCGACGATCAACGCCATTCGCGACCGCACGCACTGGAACGCCTCAAACCTGCAGCCCCGCAGCCCGGTCGAAGTCGGCCTGTGCACCCATCTAGAACTGCGCGATGCGGTCATCCTGGCGACGGAACGCGCCGCCAGGAACAAGCCGAAGCCCGATCCCAATGCGCCAAAGGCGGATCCAGAGGCCTCCGAAGACGCAGCCAGGGTGCCGACCCCGGCGGAGGAAATGGCGGCGGCCGTGGCGGAATTCCGGTCGGCAGACAAAGAAGCCGACGAAGCCACGGCAGAAGATCTCTGGCCCACCAACCGCGACTCGCAAAACGACTGACGCCGGTTCATCTGTTTACCAGAATCATGAAAAGTGATTCTGGTAAACAGGGATTGCTTTAGCGCGGATATCCTACATCTTTTAAGGCCGCCGCAATCTCATCGAGAATTGCCGGGTCATCGATTGTCGCCGGCATCCGGTACGGCTTGCCATCCGCAATGCTGCCCATCGTCCCGCGCACGATCTTGCCAGACCGCGTCTTGGGCAGCCGCTCCACGACCGTGGCGGTGCGGAATGATGCGACAGGGCCAATCCTGTCACGGATCATGCGCACGACTTCACTGATGATCTCGCCCTGGTCCCGGGTCACCCCGGCATTCAGGACCAGGAAACCAAGCGGCAATTGCCCTTTCAGTTGATCCTCTACCCCGATCACGGCACATTCCGCGACATCGGGATGATCGGCCATGATCTCCTCCATCGCGCCGGTCGACAGCCGGTGTCCCGCGACGTTGATGATGTCGTCGGTGCGGGACATGATGTAGATGTAATCATCGTCATCCATGTAGCCGGCGTCACCGGTTTCGTAGTAGCCCGGATAGGCCGTCATATAGGCGTCAAGAAAGCGCTGCTCCGCGTTCCACAGGGTCGGCAGGCTGCTCGGCGGCATCGGCAGTTTGACGCAGACCGCCCCCATCTCGCCGCGGGGCAGTTCATTGCCTTCGAGATCCAGAATCCGGATGTCATAGCCGGGAACCGCGCGGGTCGGCGAGCCATCCTTGACCGGCAGCAATTCGATACCGACACAGTTCGCTGCCATCGGCCAGCCGGTTTCCGTCTGCCACCAGTGATCGATCACCGGCGTTTTTACGTGTTCCTGCGCCCAGTGCAGCGTATCGGGGTCCGTCCGCTCGCCGGCCAGGAACAGGGTCCGGAAGTTGCTCATATCATATTTCTTCAGGAATTCGGCATTCGGATCCTCGCGCTTGATGGCGCGGAAAGCGGTCGGCGCGGTGAACATTGTCGAAACCTTGTGCTGGGAGATCACCCGCCAGAACACACCCGCGTCCGGGGACCCAGCCGACATCGGACGCCGCCCAATACACCTCGCCAGGCGCGACATTGTAGACGTGCTTCATCGACCAGTTCAGCGCCACCATATGCCCGCCATTGTCCCGCACCACACCCTTCGGCGAGCCTGTGGTGCCGGAGGTATAAAGGATATACAGCGGGTCGGTCGCCTGCACCGGCACGCAATCGACGGGCGACGCCGCGGCCATGGCTTCGGTCCAGTCATGGTCCCGGCCGGGAATCAGTTCCGCCAGCGCCTGCTCGCGCTGCAGCACGACGACATTCTCGACCTTGTGTGGCGACAGCTTTATCGCCTCGTTTACCAGCGGCATATAGGGAATGACCCGCCCCGGCTCGATCCCGCAGGAAGCGGTCACGATGGCTTTCGGTGTTGAATCCGTGATCCGTGTCGCCAGTTCATTGGCGGCGAACCCGCCGAAGACAACGGAATGGATCGCACCGATCCGCGCGCAGGCCAGCATGGCCGCCGCCGTCTGCGGCACCATCGGCATATAGATAATGACCCGGTCGCCCTTTTCGACGCCGAGGCTCCGCAACACACCGCCAAAACGGGCGGTTTCATCCTGAAGCTCGCGATAGGTGATGGTGCGGATGACGCCCGTGATCGGGCTGTCATAGATGATCGCGGCCTGCTCGCCACGGCCGGATTCGACATGACGATCAACAGCATTGAAGCAGGTGTTGCACTCGCCCCCGGTGAACCAGCGATAGGTCGTC